>JACNFO010000011.1 GCA_014384565.1 Candidatus Pseudothioglobus aerophilus | reverse complement strand
AAAAAGAGTCAGGGCATTTGCATGACCATTTATATAAATCATGAAAATTTTCTAGGCTGATATTAAATTTTTTATTAACTTTTTGAATAAATTCCCAGGCCTGAGAATCTTCTATTTGATTTTTTGTAGGGCTCCAAAGCAACTTAATCATCAAACTCAAATCCCTTGTTATAATCCACTTATCTTTCCTTAATTATGTTTACTGAGATTTAATCCACTCTTTTAAAAGTGAAACGCCTTTTACTATTTGTGGGCAAATTATATCTAAAAAATTCTCAGGTGAGAAATCCTTATTTGAGATAAATTTAAGAGCCGCTAAACCATCAAAATCTACAAACGCAATACGTGATAATAATTTATCTTCTTCTAAACCAAAGTCAGACCCAGGCAACATTGCGAAACCTATATCGTTAAGTATTTTTTGACAAAGTGTTTTGTCATTACTCATTTCATTGGTTATATTTATAACATTTGAAAAGTCACATATCATGTAAAAACCTCCTTGTGGTTTTTGACATTTCACACCAACTGAGCAAAGTTCTCTATAAATATAATCAGCAATTATTTTTAAAATTAGCCTAGAACTATAGAGAAATTCTGAATGATCTTCTGAATATGCTTTAATAGCTGCGTACTGAATAGGCGCGCTCACAGCAGTATAGGTTTCGCTAGCTATAGCTCTAACGCTGTCCCTAATATAACTCAATCCTTCTGGAAAAATTAATGTTCCAAGTCTCCACCCACCAGCACCACACCACTTACTCAATCCACTACTAATAATTGTTTTTTCAGGGTAGTAGTGAGTAATGGATTTATACTCTCCAGTGAAATCTAGCTCAGCATATATTTCATCAGCAATAATAATGATATTGTACTTTCTGGCAACCCTTGCCAATTCCTCTAAATCTCCATGTACTGTTCCTGAAGGATTATTAGGCGAGTTTAAAATTAAAAGTTTATTAACCGACTTAAGTTTATCACAGACTCTATCTAGCTCTCGAGGGTCAAGATGCCAATTGCTCTTAGCAGAAGCCTTAATCCAATGAACTTTTTTATTTATTATTTGTGCTTGGGGCTCATAAGACACCCAACTTGGCCTTGGAAGTAGCAAGTCACAATCTAATGCTAACTGTGTTTGAAAAATTAATTCTTTCGATCCAGGGCCAATAATGACGTTTTCAGCGCCATATTTATATTGATTTTTATTTGAATGATAATGAGCAACCTCACTCCTTAATCCTATTAAACCAGATACATTTATATAATCTTTTTGATGGGCATTTTTTTTTAACTCATCAACAATTACCTCTGGAACTGGGAAGGGAGACTGGCCTAATCCAAACTTAAAAACCTCTTTACCATCTTGAATTAAATCCTGCGATAGTTCATTGATAGCTAATGTAGCTGAAGTTTTTAAATCTATAATGTTTTTTTGTATATCCATATTAGTAATTTTTCCGTCTAAACTGCATTGTCGCTATAATGCCTAATAGTATAAGAGCTGGTATAAAAATAATCTGCTTAGGTAGAGTATTTCTTTTAGTTTGAACAGATTTGATAATCCAGCCACTATCAACACCAGCAACTTTCATTGACTCAACCTGCTTGTTTATTGCTCTATTGTTTGACATCCCAGGCATTACCATTGCAACCTCCATATCCCCAAATAAGTCATCTAAATAAAAGCCAGTATTATTTATTTTTTCCATTCCAGAATTACCCTCAGCTAAAGATAATAAAAAAGTGTAACTTCTTTGAATGCCCTCAAGTGTTTCTCCTTCAACAATAAATCGAATCGATTGACCTGGGGTCATTGCTTCAGCAATTTCAAATATTTGAGATCCAGGAAGACTTTCATAAGGTGGGTCAACTTTACTCCAAAAATAACCAGGCCTGAATAACATAAAAGCTACTAATAAAAGTAATAAGGTTTCCCACCATCGATTCTTTACTAGCCAATAACCTTGAGTTGCTGCTGCAAATAATAATATAGCAATAGTTGAAGAAATAACGACCATTAAAAAACTAAATACATTACCTATTCCAATCATCAGTAGCTGAGTATTGAATATGAATAAAAAAGGAAGTATGGCTGTTCTCATATCATATATAAAACCTTGTACTCCAGTTTTAATTGGATCACCCGTTGAAATAGCTGCGGCAGCATAAGCAGCTAAACCAACTGGCGGTGTATCATCAGCCAATATTCCAAAGTAAAAAACAAACATATGCGCTGCAATTAGAGGAATAGCAACATTATTTGCAGCACCCAAGCTAACAATTACAGGCGCCATTAAACTGGAGACTACTATATAGTTTGCAGTTGTTGGTAAGCCCATGCCTAAAATTAAACTAATCATGGCTGTAAAAAGTAAGATCAAAAACAAGTTGCCTGCTGCAATAAACTCAACCCATCCTATAATAAGTTGGCCAACTCCTGTTAGAGTTACAGTGCCAACAATTATTCCAGCTGCAGTAGTTGCAACACCTACTCCAATCATATTTCTTGCGCCATTAATAAAGCCAGCTTTAATATCATAAAGGCTTTGGATTAGCTGATTAGTGAAATCTAAACTACCTCGAAATACTCCTAAAAGAATTTTTTGTGTTAAAACGATAAAAACCATAAATAGTGTTGCCCAATAAACTGATGTTTCAGGTGAAAAACGCTCAACGGTCAGAAGCCAAATTAATAATATAACAGGGAGTAGGAAATGAAGTCCTGTTTTAACTGTTTTTCCAACTTCAGGAATTTCAATAATATCTCCAGTCGGTAGATCAGGCATTCTAGAGACATAAAATAATAAGGATACATAGCTGAATATCATAATTGTTGAAACAATCAAAATATTAAAATCGCCAGCTACAGCCTTTATCACTTCAAAAAACGGCGGAAGAACCCAAACCAATATTCCCAAAAGTATAAGCACGGTGCATATGCTAATTAGCTTATCAACTCTGTTAAGTTTTTTGGTTCTTTTGAGACCTTCCATTCCCGCCTTTAAAGCCTCTAAATGGACAATATAAATTAAAGCTATGTATGAAATAAGAGCAGGTAAGAACGCATGTTTAATAACTTCTATATAAGATATACCAACATACTCAACCATTAAAAAAGCAGCAGTTCCCATAATAGGAGGTGTAAGCTGACCATTCGTTGAAGATGCAACCTCTATGGCTCCAGCCTTCTCAGCGCTAAAACCAACTCTCTTCATTAATGGTATTGTAAATGTCCCAGTAGTTACTACATTAGCTATTGAGGATCCAGAGATCATACCAGTCATTGCCGATGATACTATTGCAGCTTTAGCTGGTCCACCACGATAATGGCCTGTAAGTGCATAAGCTACTCTAATAAAATAATTTCCCGCACCAGCCTTTTCAAGGAGTGATCCAAATAAAACAAATAAAAAAACCATACTTGCAGATACGCCAACTGCAATTCCAAATGCGCCTTCTGTAGTTATCCACATATGAGAAACAATTTTATTCAATGAGGCGCCGCCATATCCACCAGCACCAAAATAAACATATGAAAGAGCAAGCAAAGCAACAATCATTAGTGGAGGGCCTAATGACCTTCTTGTGGCCTCTAGTAACAATAATAGACCTACAACACTTAAAACTAAATCCGTTGAATTTGGGACACCTAAGCGCATTTCAAATGCTCTTGAATCCCAAACCTGATTATAAATTAAATATATACAAGAAAAAACAAGTAGCAAACCCATAATCCAATCTGTCCAAGGAACAAGAGTTCTTGGAGAGTTTTTAAATGCAGGATAAGTTACAAAAGCTAAAAATCCAGCAAAAGAAACATGCACTCGCTTTACTACGTCGGCATTCATCCATGGTGTAATTTCGAGCACCAAAGGTGAAGAAACATACATTTGAAATAATGACCAAGTCAATGCTATATATAGCAATATATTTTTAACAAATATACTATTTGGATCTCGATTTCCAGTTTCTAAGTTAGTTTGCATATAAATTTAAAACCTAATTTTGATAATTCAATAATATATATTTTTATACATTTTTTTTAAAGCTTTAAACTTGTTTAGATAAATAAAAAAAAGGATGGCAAAGCCATCCTTTTTTATTAAAAGTATAAAATTACCATTTCATCAATCCAGCTTCTTTATAGTACTTAGCTGCACCAGCATGAAGAGGAGCTGATAATCCATCTTGAATCATTTCTGCTTTCTTCAAATTAGCGAACGCAGGATGTAACTTCTTAAAAGAATCAAAATTTTCAAAAACACCTTTAACTATAGTATGAATCACATGCTCAGATACCGCTGCAGAAGTTACAACTGTCGCACCTACACCAAAAGTATGAGTATCATCTGGATTTCCATTGTACATTCCACCTGGAATAGTAGCAGTACGATAGAAATCATTATTAGCAACTAAGCCATCTACTGCAGCGCCTGTGACATTTACTAAGACACTGTCACAAGAGGTTGTTGCCTCTTTGATTGAGCCTGATGGATGACCAACAGTAAAGACCATGGCATCAATTTTATTATCACACAATGCTTTAGATTGCTCTGATGACTTTAGCTCCGAGGCTAAAGAAAAAGTTGACTTATCCCAGCCAAGAGCTTCCATCAATACTTCCATAGTTCCTCTCTGACCTGATCCTGGGTTTCCTATATTAACTCGCTTACCCTTAAGATCTTCAAGGTTACGGATTCCAGAGTCAGCTCTAGCTACAACTGTAAAAGGTTCAGGGTGAACTGAAAAAACAGCCCTCAAATCGGTAAATGCTCCTGCATCAGCAAACTTACTAGTTCCGTTATAGGCGTGATACTGCCAATCAGACTGGGCAACTCCCAAATCTAACTCTCCAGCACGAATTGTGTTAATGTTGTATACAGATCCACCTGTTGACTCAACTGTACAACGAACACCATGGCTTGCTCTATCTTTATTTACCAGTCGGCAAATAGAACCCCCAGTCGGATAGTAAACACCCGTCACACCACCAGTTCCAATAGTAACAAATTGCTCTGCTGCTGAGACTGCTGTTGAAGCTGTCACACCACTCAAAAGTACAGCTGAAAATACTGCACCAATAAAATTAATTTTTTTCATTTCTCTCTCCTAATATAAATGATAATTTTTTTAACTGCAAAACTGTTATACCATAATATAAATACATTTGTATTATTATTTAGTATTTAATGTAACAAAAATTTGTTTTTGATTAACTTTATTCTTTAAATTTAAAGTAGAATATTAAGCTATGAAAATGAACACAACTACCTCTACAGATATCAATCAAAAATTATCAAATGGCTACAATGATTTTTCTAAAGAAGTAAAAAAAGCAGCTAAATATGTATTGAATAATCCTGCAGAAATTCCCTTATACTCAATCAGAACAATTGCATCAAATGCAAATGTCAACCCTTCGACAATGGTAAGGCTAATTAACTTACTTGGCTTTGAAAGATATGCCGAGTTTAAAAGTATATACAAGCAAGCTGCCTCAAAACTTCCAGTTTCAAACTTTGCTTCTCATGCACAAAATTTATTAAGTAATAGTAATAATTTTTTTGCTGGAAAGGAAGCTAGCGCCTATAAGGCCTTATCAAATGCATTCAATGATCAAACTTATAAAGAAATTAATAAGACAGTTGATCATTTAATTAACGCTAAAAAAGTCTACATATTAGGAATGAGGAGTAGCTTTTCAGTAGCATTCTATCTGCATTATTTATTACATTTTACTTTGCCATCAGCGGAATTAATTAGAGGACAAGAAGGCATGCTGCTAAGTGAAATATCACAAATTAATTCTAATGATGTTGTATTAGTTTTTGGCGCATCGCCACTTTCACTAGAGACTACAAAGGCTTTAGATAAAATAAAAAAGAAGAGTGCGTTTATTATTGTAGCAACTGATATGTATACTTCCCATGCCACCTCTCATGCTGATATTGTTATAGCACTTGGCAATGAAACCATGAATTTTTTTCCGAGCTTACTGCCCTACATAGCATTTTCCGAAATACTAGTCTCTCAGTTGGTCGCAAAGGGAGGCAAGAAAATGCTGAACCGTATCAAAAAATTTGAAGACGAATTAGCTGAAATGGGGGCCTACATTAGACCCCATGATTAACCTAATTAATTCTATTAGTTAACCCTTTAACTCTCTTCTTAATACTTTACCAACATTAGTTTTTGGAATTTCCTTAATAAACTCAATATGCTTAGGAACCTTATAAGCAGTTAGTTTTTCACGACAAAAACTAATGACCTCCTCTTCTGATAACGTTTGCCCTTCATGAAGAACTATAAATACTTTCACAAGCTCTTGGGAGCCTTCACCTTCAATTCCAACACAGCCGCACTCAAGAACTGCAGGGTGCTCATTTACAACAGCCTCTACCTCATTTGGAAATACATTAAAACCAGAAACGATGATCATATCTTTTTTACGATCAACAATAAAAATATTACCTGTTTCATCTATTCGAGCAATGTCACCTGTCATGAACCAATTATTTTCGTCAAGACCTGAAACTTCAGAATTCCAATATCCACTCATAACCTGTGGT
This sequence comes from Candidatus Pseudothioglobus aerophilus, assembly GCA_014384565.1. GTDB lineage: Bacteria > Pseudomonadota > Gammaproteobacteria > PS1 > Pseudothioglobaceae > Pseudothioglobus > Pseudothioglobus aerophilus. Next base: position 20,267 of record JACNFO010000011.1, on the reverse strand, counting down.
CCGCGTACGCAGAGCTCTCCAACCTCGTTAGTTTCAGTTAAAACATTACTATCCTCATCTCGAATTTCAATTTCAGTGAAAGCAGCAGGAAGTCCTACAGAGCCAGTAAATTCAGTTTGCTTATAATCATTAACGCTCACCAATGGAGAAGTCTCTGTTAGTCCGTATGCTTGCCAAATGACAGACTTCGTAGTTTCATGCCACCTTTTTGCAGTCGTATCTAAAGCAGCCATTCCGCCGCTTAATGACATAAGCAAGTTACTAAAATCTAACTCCTTAAAGCCATCATAATTTAATAGGGCCTCATAAAGAGTATTGACACCAGAAATCATATGAAACTTATGTTTTTTCATTAATGAAACAAAAGTTTTAAGGTCTCTTGGGTTAGTAATTAATACACTTTTACCGCCAATATGAAACAGCATAAAGTTATGGACTGTTAGAGCAAAAATATGATAAAGAGGTAGCGGACAGATGGCAATTCTCTGTTCATTTCTTGAATCATCATACATTTTTGGATCAATAGTAAAAAACGCCTGAATAATATTTGCAAGGATGTTTCGATGAGACAATACTGCGCCCTTTGAAACGCCTGTTGTGCCTCCAGTGTATTGAAGAAATGCTGTATTATCAATAGAGATATCAACTTTAACTGGATTTGCCCCCGAGTTATCACTTAAAACCTTATTAAACATTAGAGCACCATCAATGTTGAATTTGGGCACTAGCTTTTTAACTTTTCTAGTTACAAAGTTAATAATTTTCCCTTTAAATCCTAGAAGGTCTCCAACAGTTGTAATCATTACTGTTTCCACATTCGCCAGATTAGACTTCTCTACTACATTAGCAATACCCTCCCAGGCTACTATTACTTTAGCTTCACTATCTTTAAGGACATGCTCTAATTCTCTTGGCGTATAAAGAGGATTAACATTAACAACAATGATTCCAGCCTTAAGAGCCCCATATACAATGATTGGATAGGCAAGCATATTTGGCATCATCACAGCTATCCTATCTCCTGCCTGAAAATTATTAGTCAGCCATGAGGCAAAAGCATTTACTTTTTCTGAAAGATCTTCATATGAAATTTCAACACCAAAGCTTTCAAAAGCCATTTTTCCATTATGCTCTTGACAGCAGTTATCAAAAAACTCTACTAAGTTACCGTGCTCTTTAAAAAACTCTGTTTCTTCGAATGTGTTTGGTATGATTTTTTCCATGCCTTTCTCCTTATGCTAGTAATTAACTTTTCTCTATCTTGTTTATTAAAATTTCTTTGTACTGATTATAAACCTCTCCATCTTTCTTAAATGCAAAACAAGAGTTTGTAAATTTCTTTTCTATTGACTTGGCTTCCTCTAAAGAAATAGTATTGGCTTCGCCGCCAGTTTTCTCTTTCCATAGTGTTTGATAAGCAATCGTTCCGGCATAAGCCAATAAATCAGTAATATGCCTGCATCCTTTTTCACCACCCATTACCTTGATAACCTTCCTATTAAAGCCTGAAATTAAATACTCGCCTTTTAAATTTTGGCAATTTTTTACAGCCTGTGGACAGATGTTGTATGGAGATGCGTTTATTACTGCTTCTATATCGATAATTTTCCTGTCATCATCCAGAGTTAATCTCACAGCCATATCATGAAGCGGCTCTCCAGCACTTATGTAACCTCTATGCATATTTTCAAATGAATAGGTTTTACTATCAATTAGGAAAACCTCAATGTCCCAAAGCCCATCATCTCTTTTATAGCCCTTACCTTCGATGACTCTATTATGTTTTAAATCTCGCTTTGCTGGCCTAGATAGCATTTATTTATTATCCTTTTAAAATTCGACTTTTCGATTTAGCGTGTTGCTTTTCTAATTCTAACACTAAATCCTCAACACTTGGCACGTTGGAGATAGAACCAACCCCCTGTCCCGCTGAAAAAATATCACGCCACCTCTTAGCAGTTACCTTACTGATATCAAAATCTACTTTAAGTTTTTGCTTTATGAGGGGCATTATCATTTTCTTTAAATCACCCAATGTTTGCTTAATTCCTCCTTCTTTAGAGGAAATCCCAGCATTTTTTAGTGATTGCTCAAGCCAATTTCCATTAACACCAGTAATTTTATTAGACTTAATAATATCGCTTGCTGAGGCATTAAGTATCATCTCTTTATACTCCTCATTGGCATCACTTTCTTTTGTAGCAATAAAGCGAGTTCCCATATAAGCCATATCAGCTCCCATAGCCTGGATTGCCAGGATTGAATCGCCTGAGCTGATACTTCCGCCAACAATAATTGTGCCATCAAAGATCTCTCTCACCTCAGACACAAAAGCAAATGGTGACAATTCACCAGTATGCCCGCCTGCACCATTACAAACCAATATTAAACCGTCAACTCCAGCATCGATTGCTTTTTTTGAGTGGTATAAATTAATGACATCTGAAAAAACTAACCCGCCATATTTGTGGACTTTTTCAACAACCTCTTTGGGGTTACCCAATGAAGTAATTACAATTGGTGGCTGATGCTTAAGAATTAAATCGAGGTCATCATTACTCCGAGCATACATTTTACTAACAATAAGATTAACCGCCCAAGGAAGTGCTTCTTTGCCTGAACCTAAAGCTTGAGTTATTTCAGAAAAAGTTTGATCCAGTGCTTCTAATGTTCGACAATTCGCTGACGGAAATGACCCAACAATTCCTGCCTTTGATGATGCGATGACAAGTCTTGCGTTGGATACAATGAACATTGGTGACTGAATGATTGGCAGTCTTAGCTGACTGATAAAATTTTGTGGTTTCATCTAATTTCTTATATTTTTAAGTATGCCTGCAGCGCCCATACCAGTTCCAATACACATTGTGACCATACCATAATCAATATTTTCTCTTTGCATAGCTGATACTAGAGTAGCAATCCTTATAGCACCTGTAGCCCCTAAGGGATGACCTAGAGCAATTGCACCGCCAAGTGGGTTGACTTTTTTAGGGTCAAGGCCCAACTCTTGAATTACAGCTAATGATTGGGCAGCAAAGGCCTCATTGAGCTCAATCCAGCCAATGTCATCTAGACTTAAGCCTGTTGATTTTAAAACTTTAGGAATTGCTTTGACTGGCCCAATTCCCATAATTTCTGCAGGAACTCCTGCAACTGAAAAGCCCATGAACTCAGCTTTGGGTGTTAGATTGTATTTTTCAACAGCCTCTTCGCTAGCAACAAGAACTGCAGCAGCAGCATCAGACATTTGTGAGCTATTTCCTGCAGTAACTGAACCATCCTGAGCAAATACAGTTCTTAATTTAGCCAAAACTTCAAGACTTGTATCTTCTCTTGGACCTTCATCTATAGACACAACATTAGAACGAGTTGTGTATTCGTTGGAAGTAGTTGAGTATCCATTTTCAACAGTTGTTATTGGTGATATTTCATTTGAAAATGAACCATTACTATTTGCAAGAATAGCTTTTTGGTGACTTTCAAAGGCAAATTCATCTTGAGCTTCTCTTGATATTTTATATTTTTGTACTACTTTTTCTGCAGTTAATCCCATTCCATAGGCTATAGAAATATTTTCATCTGATAGAATTTTAGGATTCATAGAAGGTTTGAAGCCAGTCATAGGTACGCTGCTCATACTCTCCACGCCAGCTGCTATAACTAAGTCAGCTGAGCCCGATTTTATTAAGTCAGCGGCATTGGATACCGACTGAAGTCCTGATGAGCAGAACCTATTTAAAGTGTACGCAGGCGTTGAATCTGGCAGGCCAGCAAGCAATGTTGCAATACGAGCAATGTTTAGCCCTTGTGGGCCCTCTGGCATAGCACAGCCAACAATAATGTCATCAATATTTTTATTAATTTCTTCACTAGCATCCGATGCTTTTAATACACTTTGTATTGCATGTATTAATAAATCATCTGCTCTAGTTTTAGACAATAAACCCCTTACTTTTCCAACTGGAGTCCTTTTTGCATCAATAATATAAGCTTTTCTCATAATGTTCTCCAGTTAATTTCGAAGTGGCTTGCTATTTCTTAGCATAAACTCAATTCTTTCTTGCGTTTTCTGAGTACCTAAAAGTTCGATAAAATACTTCCTCTCAAGATCTAATAGCATTTGCGAATTCACTGTTGTATTTTCTTCAACTTCAGAGCCAGTCATTACTTTTGCCAAAGAGGTTATACAATACTTATCATGATCTGACATAAAGTGCCCTTCATAAAGGTTGGCAATTTGCGCCATAATGTTCGCATACCCAGCTTTCCCAACTACTTTAAACGTTGAATCTAAAGGAGATTTAAATCCAGATTCTAGTAATACCATTGCTTGTTGCTTTGCAACATAAAGTAACTCGTTTGGATTAGCAATAATTACATCATCATTTTTTAAATAGCCCATTTCTTTTGCCTCTAAAGCACTTGCTGAAACTTTTGCCATGGCAATTTGCTCAAAATGCTTAGAAAGCAAAGGAAATATATCATCTGTTTCTTTATTAAGAAATGCCCTTAAAGCCATTTCCTTACTGCCACAGCCCGCTGGTAAGGCACCAATACCAACCTCTACAAGGCCGATATAAGAATTCATTGAGGCTACTACTTTATTGCAATGTAATAAAAGCTCACAGCCTCCACCAAGTGCAAGTCCATCAACTGCAGCCACTGTTACTATTTTGCCATGCTTTAAGCGCATCAATAATTCTTGCAGCATAGCTACTGTTTTTTTAATGGAATAAAGCTTACCAAGCTTAGGAAGCTCTGGATTCATAACTTCAAACGCCTTCTTTTTGGCTTTAGAGGCAACTCCTGGATCTTTTTCTAGTAGGCCTAGTTTAATAGCAGAAATTATTTCATATAGATTTGCTCCAGCACAAAAATGCTCTTGCTCCTGCTTAAAAATTAAAGCATGAAAACCATTTTCTTCAAGATAATCAAGGCACTTTGGTAGCTCAGTTAATACATTTGAACTTAAAACATTCATTTTTGTTTTAAAAGAAACGCTAGCAATACCATCACCGATATCGAGTAACTTAGTTGCCTCACTCTCGAGCAGAATATTTTGATTATATTGCTTTTCACCCTGCAAAAGAGATTTATGTAAGTGCCTTTCATAAACTGGATGAGATGATCTTGGAATATATTGATTCTTATTTGGATCAAAAGCTCCATCACCAGAATAAACAAAATCTTTATCCATAGCCCAATTTGGTAGAGGCTCTTGAGAAAGAGTTTTGCCACCACTAATATCAATATTCAAGGCCTCTCTAACCTTACTCCAACCGGTAAGCTGGACTTGCTCGAAGATACCTTTTTGCCAAGCAAAGCCTGACTTTAATGCAAGATCAACACACCTTACTGTTTCAGCTACATGCTCTAAATGGAAAGAGGCATAGTGAAAAACATCACGATGTACTGACCATAAAAATTGTGCTTGTGGATCGTCAGATTTGGATAGCTCTAATAATGAGTTCTCAATATTCCCATTATCTTTGAGTATTTTCTTGACCGTTGAACTAATAGTTTTATCTGAGAGTCTATATTCTCCAGTAGCTGGATCATAAACATTTATATTCTTTCCTACTTTCTCATATATGCCTTTTTTAGTCTTACTTCCTAATGACCCTTTTTCAATTAAAAGATCAATCCAATCAGGCAATTTGAATAGTTCAACCCATGGATCATCCTTGGCATTTTCATAAATATTTTTTACAACATTTGACATCACATCAAGACCAACAACATCTAGGGTTCTGAATGTAGCACTAGCCGGCCTTCCAACTCTCTTGCCAGTTAGTGCATCAACTGTATCAGCAGATAAAGAGAAATTTTCGGCATGCTTTAATACAGCCAAAAAAGAAAAGACGCCTATTCTGTTAGCAATAAAAGCAGGACTATCTTTCGCATAAACAACTTCCTTTCCCAATGCCGAGGTAATAAATCCTTCAGCTATATGAAGTAACTTTTCATCACTAAATGAAGTTCGTATTAATTCAACAAGCGGTAAATATCTAGGTGGATTAAAAAAGTGAACCCCAAAAATTCTACTTCTCAAGCTTTCAGGTGAATGCTCAGCAATTTTTTGAATTGATAACCCAGAAGTATTTGTTACGAGCACTGCATGATCATTTACATAAGGAGCTATTTTCAAGAAAAGTTGTTTTTTGATATCAATATTTTCGACAATTGACTCTATTATGAAATCACATTTTGACAGGGTATCTAGATTTTCATAAGTTGAGGTCTTAATTAAGCTCGCTATTGAAAGGCTGGCAAATGGCGTAGGTTTCAATTTTTTCATCATGGCGAGCGATTTCATAAGCGCCTCTTCACTTGTATCAAACATGACTACATCAAACCCTAAGTTTGCGAAGTGAGCAGCTATTTGCCCGCCCATAGTACCCGAGCCAAGAACGGCAATCTTGCTAAAAGATTTATCAAAATATTGTTTCATAGTTTTCCTATATTTAATTCTTTAAATTGTCAAAATCATCCACTTTTAGTGCTTCAAGAAGAGTGTCATTCCATCTAAGCCAATTTTCTTTATCTTCAGTGGTTAAAGTTTTATTATCAACAAGCCCTTGCAGCCAAAACTCTAAGGTAATACTTGGCTGATACTTGTATCCTGCTTTTTTGGCTTTGTCTCTGAGCACTTTTAATTTAATCCCGGCATCATACCCCTGAAATAAAATATAGAAAGGGTGTCCAGGTTTTTCTCTTAAGTTGGAGCAAATACATGTAGATAAGTTGTCAATCAACCAGTCAATATCAGTAATAGAATTTGAAGTAGCAATGATTAATTTGTCATTAATTTTATCGCTAGTGACTGAAAAAGGAAAAAGGAAAAATCTTATTATTATCTTAACGACTCTATTAACTGGCATACTTTCTATGTTTTCTCGCATCGCAAAATCAGCCTCTTTAACTAAAGTGAGAACTGATAATTTAAGAATACTCTCAATATTATCGTCATTTTGGAATTTCTCCTCATAAAGCTTTATGCATGAACTGATTTCATACATTGCAGAAATTGCATCGGCAAATCGGCCAGACACCATCTCTTTTCTTTTTAAAGAGCCACCTAACAATAAAGATGCAATATCGGTTAAGACGGCAAACTTTGCGGATAAAACTGACAAGCTTCTGTAGTAAGGCTTTGTCGTTTTATTACCATAAGGTTTTGCCAATCTGCCCCTAGTCCAAGCATAGACAATTGCTCTAGCAATGTTATTAATAAAACTTCCAACATGAGTTACTAGAGCTTTATCAAAATTCTTTATTGCATTCTTCCCGTCATCATGAAGCGCTGTTAATTCATCTAATAATGTTTTGTGGCACCTAACAAGTCCCTGTCCAAAAATCATTAAACTTCTAGTTAGAATATTTGCACCTTCAACAGTAATCGCAACTGGAGCACCAGAATAGACATTTGAAACATAATTTCTTTTGCCTTGCATTACTCCTCTTCCGCCATGAACATCCATTGCATCTATTGAAGAATTTTGCAATAACTGAGTGTTTCTATATTTCACTATTGCTGAAATAATCGATGGTCGATGTCCAGCATCAAGCGCCCAAGTAGAAAGATTAATGTTTGCAGTTGCTCGAAATGCATTTGTCGCAAGATTCGATAATTTCTCTTGGATTCCCTCCATTTTCGAAATTGGAATTCCAAACTGCTCACGAGTTTGTGCATAGGTACTCGTAGTTAAAAGCATAGCCTGAGTGGCAGATGCCCCAGTTACAGGCAATGATATTCCTCTACCAACACTTAGGCACTCCATAAGCATTCTCCACCCATGGCCAATCATTTTTTCACCACCAATTACCCAGTCCATTGGTATAAAAACATCTTTACCATAAATAGGGCCATTTTGAAATGGCTCACCAATTGGACGATGGCGTGTTCCTATACTTAAGCCCTCAGTTTTTCGTGGAATAAGTGCGCACGTAATTCCTAAATCATTTTTCTTATAAAGAGGGTGATCAGCTGGTAGTAAATTATCAGGGTCATATGCCTTAAAAGCCAAACCTATAACTGTAGCAATAGGTGCAAGGGTTATATAGCGCTTTTCCCAATTTAATCTTAGGCCCAATACTTTATTACCTTCGTGCTTACCATAACATACTATCCCATTATCGACCAGAGAGCCGGCATCAGAACCAGCAACTGTTGACGTTAGTCCAAAGCACGGCACTTCTTTTCCTTTGGCTAAACGTGGCAAGTAATGTTGTTTTTGCTCTTCGGTCCCATACTTTAATAACAGCTCACCTGGTCCTAAAGAATTTGGAACCATAACTGAAATTCCCAAAAATTGTGAGGCCGATGAAAGCCTTCCTACAATTATGGCATGCGCGAAATGAGAAAAACCGAGTCCATTAAATTCTTTTGGAATAATCAAGCCCAAGAATCCCTTATCAAAAATATACTGCCATACCTCTTTAGGCAAATCTTCACTGGAAACAATTTCGTAGGAATCGACCATACCACAAAGGGTTTCAACCTCATTATCAACAAAACTTTGCTCCTCATCGGTCAATTCAGTTGCCTCAAGCTCTGATAGCTTCTTCCAATCAGGATTACCTTGAAATAACTCAGCATCCCACCAAACACTTCCTGCTTCAAGTGCAATACTTTCCGTTAATCCAATTGGAGGAAGGGATTTGCGCATTAACTTATAAAGCGGTTTAGTAAATAACAATAATCTAACACTTGGAACTATTAGAACACCTAAAGCTAAAAGAAAAAGAAGTAAAAGTTGAGCGCCAAAATGCTCAGCAATTACAGCACCTGGATATGTCAAACCCACTGCTATTAGCCACAGTTGCCATGGCTTAATTTGAAACCTCACTAAAGCTACTAGTATTAATACAATAGAAAGAAAGAAAGAAAGAAGTGAATATTGAAATATAGTTTCGAGCATAACAATTAATCCTTATTTAATGCGTTGTCGTAAATGAATTATTAATTTAATAATTGAACAACTAGTATAGTTATAAAAAATGAAACTAAGTTATCATAATATAATAAAATATTAACATTTTATAATGCTTTATTTTCTAAAAAATTGTGATTTTTTATCTTAACTTTATGCTGAATTACTATGAATACGAGTAGCGCAGTTTGGCGATCAATTCTAAGATTACAACAAATTTATCCAGAAAAAGTAAATGAAATTTGTAACAGAATTGGATTATCAAATAATATGCTATTAAATCCAAATTTATCACTACCAATTGATATTTTTTTAAACTTTTTTATTGAGGCTAAATCAGTTTTTAATGATGAGCTAATCTCAATAAATTATGCTCGATTAGCTCAAATAAGGCCTAACTATGCTGAAGCATTTGGATTAATGTTTGTTTATTCTAGAGACTTAAAGGAGGGCTTTAAGCTCTTGCAAACATATATAAATATTGAATTAGAAGATGTTAATTTTGTAATTAGGGAGGAGCTTAATGAAGTCAAGGTGCTATTTATTGCAAACCCAAAGATTAAGCATTCATCTATTTATGAGAATCTATGCCTTTCAATACTCGCAGCCTTCATTAAATCTAAAAGATTTCCAATTAGATGCATTAATACAAAGATACATACTTATGGAAAAGCTATAAAAGAAAAATCAGTTTTTAGTTGCCCAATTAACTCTCAAAGTGCTGAAACATCAATTGTAATTAGCAAAAAAAATTATCTAAAAAAGAACACTATTTCAAATACGAAGCTTGTTGAGTACTTAAGGTCAATTGCGCAAGAAAAAATTGATAAAAAGGATAAAAAGGATAGTCTTGTTGAAAATATTGAAGTACTGATGAATAATTATGAAAATTATTATAGTAATATCAATATACAAGAAATTTCAGATCAGCTTGGTGTCAGCACTAGTCAACTTCGCTATCAATTATCAAAAGAAAATACAACATTTCGAAAGGTTCTAAATAACTTTAAGCTCAAAAAAGCCAAAAATATGCTTCAAAAAGATCTTTCGGTTAAAGTAATTTCATATCAACTTGGCTACTCAGACCCCTCTTCATTTATTCGGTGGTTCATTGGTCAGACAAAATTAACACCAACAACATTTAAAATAACTAATAAAGATTAAAGTGCTAATAGATTGGCATTACCACCAGATGCTGTTGTATCCTCTGTAATAACGCGCTCATTAACTAATTGCCATGTCTCGTAAAGAGAACTCATAACTGGGGTAATCGCTGAGCGCTGATTAACTATTAACTTTTCCACTGACATCAAATTACCAAAAAATAATATTACTTTATACGATTCACTTTTCATCAACTTAAGGCTTGGCCCGTTATCTAATCTAAAAATACTTTCTTTTCCAAACCCTAGTGTAATCAGAGAGTTATATTCATCTTCTTTAATAAGGCTAACAACACTATTTCCTAATGCAAGAGCTAGTAAGGTCTGCTTAAGTGCATCAATAGCGCTCGGTCCAAGGCATAATGCTGTTCCTTTTGGTTTATATCTAATACTATTTGATTCACCAGTTGGCCCAGGCAAAGAAATCTTAGTTGCGTACTTAGCTATTTCATCATGCAAAAAGTCAAAAAAATCACTTTCAATAAATGAAAACTTGTTTTTCACTTTAGTTAACAAATCCGCACTTATTAGGGTGCTCGGCAGAATCAAATTATTAACTTGTATATTCCCACAGGGTTTAAGCTCATGATCGGATGTCGAAGTTGAAGCTATGCTCTGGCTGTATCCATGAAGTGAACTTGGGCCTCCTGCTTTAGGGCCAGTACCCGACAAACCCTCGCCTCCAAAAGGTTGGGATCCAACAACAGCACCGATTTGATTTCGATTTACATAGATATTTCCAGCATTAACTCTGGATGTAATTGCCTCAACTTGCTTGTCAATTCTGGAATGAATTCCAAATGTTAATCCAAAACCTTTTGTATTTAATTGATCAATCATAGACTCCAACTCATTGCTCTTATATGAGATAAGATGGAGAATTGGACCAAAAAACTCTTCATTAATCTCATCGATAGATTTAAGATTAATAATTGTTGGAGTTACATAATAGCCAGTTTTAAGATCACATTGAATTTCTCCAATTATTTGATTTCTTTTTCTAGATATTTCAATATAGCTTTGAAGTTTTACTTGTGCATCATAATTTATAACTGGACCGCAATCAGTAGATAGGTATTTAGGATTTCCAATTTTGAGCTCCATCATTGCACCCTGAATCATCTTTAGGGTTTCATCAAAGCATTCTTCCTGAATCATTAGTATCCTAAGTGCAGAACACCGTTGTCCTGCACTTTTAAATGCTCCGTCAATGACATCTCTTGTTACCTGTTCACATAAGGCGGTTGAATCTACAACCATTGCATTTAGGCCACCAGTTTCAGCAATAACTCTTGCCTCTGGGTTTCCATTTTTAACTAGGTTACGTTTGATTTGTTTTGCTACAGCTGATGAGCCTGTGAAGGCTACACCAGAAATTATTGAACTGCTAGTTAAGTATGAGCCCACATCCGAACCGCTCCCTAAGCAAAGCTGAAATACTCCTAAAGGAATTCCAGCCTCTATTAATAACTCACTTGCTCTATAAGCTATTATGGAGGTACTCTCAGCAGGCTTAGCAATGACAACATTTCCAGCAGCAAGTGCTGCAGCGACCTGACCTGTGAAAATTGCTAAAGGAAAATTCCACGGGCTAATACAAACAAAAACCCCCATAGCCTTTCTTTTGTTAGGTAATACTCTTCTTGCTAAGTTCGAATAATAACGTAAGAAATCAACTGCCTCCCTAACTTCATCAATAGCATCTTGATAAGTTTTTCCAGCCTCTCGCATTGCAAGGGCCATCAATTCAAATTGGTTTTGCTCATAAAGTTCAGCAGCTCTATTTAAACTCTCAAGAATTCTGTCTGGGTCATGAGAATTTAAATTAAATGCATTTTGCGCTGATATTAAGCAGCGATCTAACTGTGAGTGATTAGCGTACAGCAAACTCCCCACGATATCAGCAGTGTCAGATGGATTTTTTACTTCATGCCGCTTAGTGTCCTCAAGGACTATCCCAGAAATCATTGATTTTGCTTGCCACTTTTTATCTAACCAAGGATCTTGGCTTTGAAATAGTGAATCAACTTCATTCTGCTCAGTCAGCATAATACTTGTTGAGTTTTGGCGGATATTTTTAAAAATGTCTTTTGGAAGTGGGATTTTTGAATGAGAGCTAACCGTATCTTTCTCAACTTCAGAAAAAACATCTATTGCTAAGCTTTCTGCCTTAATGCTCTCATCAAATAAATGATTAATAAAGGAGCTATTTGCTCCGTTCTCTAATAATCGCCTCATTAGATAAGCCAGCAACTCCTTATGACTCCCAATTGGCGCGTATACCCTTGAAAGGACATCATATTTATTTTTTATGTGGATATGAAGAGACTCGCCCATTCCATGAAGCCTTTGCACCTCAAATCCAACATTATCTCCAGCAATTTCGCACACACTGACTAGTGAGTGTGCATTATGACTAGCGAATTGGGGATAAATATAACTCCTCATCAAGAGTAGTTTTTGAGCGCACACTAAGAATGAATAATCAGTATTTATTTTTTTTGTAAAAACTGGATAACCAACTTCTCCCATAACTTGCGCTTTCTTAATTTCACTATCCCAATAAGCCCCTTTAACTAACCTTACCATTATCTTTAAATCATATTTTTTGCAGCTTTGGTGAAGCCAATCAATTACATATGGTGAGCGCTTTTGATAAGCTTGAACTACAACTCCAAATCCTTGCCATGATGTATTTGCAATCGAACCCATAATTCGATCAATAACGTCCAATGAGAGGTCTAAGCGCTCAGCCTCTTCAGCATCAATATTTATGCCTATATTATATTTTTGAGCAATATTTACGAGCTCAATTATACGAGGTAGTAATTCAGAGAGAACTCTGTCTCTATGCATAAAATCATATTTAGGATGAAGCGCGGATAGTTTTACCGATATTCCATCCGCCTCAAAAATATTTTTTGATTGCCTATGCTTGCCAATTTCTATTAATGCATTCTTGTAAGATAAGAAATACTTATCAGCATCTATCATAGTCCAAGCAGCTTCTCCAAGCATGTCAAATGAATACAAACCATTTTTAGCCTTACTTGATTTAATTGCAGTTTTAATATTTTCAGCAAACACAAACTGCTTAGCAAAAAATTGCATCACATTGTTTGCACTAAACCTTATGCCAGGCCTAGATAGAATCTCCAACGCTTTTTTTATTCTATTTTTAATCTCTTTATTACTTCCATGTGCAATCATCTTATCTGCAATACTAAGAGCAATAGTTGCAATGTTAACCATAGATGATTTGCTACCGCCAATATGCTTGGTCCAACCCTTTCTAGCAACTTTATCAATAAATAATTTATCCCTTGTTTTATTGTCTGGGACTCGAAGAAAAGCCTCAACTAGAGTCATTAATGAAAGCCCCTCATCACTTGTTAAATTATATTCAGAGATAAACAATGACAATAAATCTGGTTGATTTGAAGCTCTTAAATCTTTGATAAGATTCGAAGTCTTTTCCTGGAAATCTATTCTTTGGTATGCGTCTGTTTTTTCAGACAACTTAAGATGCTCGATTGCTTCTACTTCAGATATTACTCTTGCTTCTCTCAATTTTTTTCGAGAAGGTGTGTAATCTATGTCAAATACTTTAGATGCGTATTGATCCTGCATTTTTTAATATATATTTTAAAATAATAAATAATTTTAATTTATATTAAATAGTCATAATAACTATAAAAATTTTAAAATTTATATAATAAGACCTATATATTTAAAATTCAATTATAATAAATCTATTATTTTAATTTTTTAAGTAATTATGCCTACTATTGATAGCTTCGATCATAAGATTCTTACACTCCTTCAAGGTGATGGTCGAATGACTGTTACTGAATTGTCTAATCAAATTGGATTATCTAAAACGCCTTGTTTAAATCGTATTAAAAAATTAGAAACATCAGGATATATCAAAGGCTATAAGGCCATTATTGATCATGAGTTAGTTGAGAATAACCACATTGCATTTGTTCAAATTAAGATGAATGACACAAAAACTGCTGCACTAAATTCATTCAATAGAGCAATTAAGGAGATATCAGAAGTAGAACAATGTCATATGATTGCATCAAATTTTGATTACTTATTGAAAGTCAGAACGCAGAATATGGAGAGTTATCGAAAGGTTTTAGGTGAAAAAATTTCATCACTACCAAATGTTCAGCATAGCTCAACCTTTGTCGTTATGGAGGAAATAGTAACCAGTATGTATAACTAGAACTAGCTTAGCTTAGCTTTAATTAATTGGGAAACATGGCCCATATCAGCTTTACCATCAAGCTGACCTTTAAGAACACCCATTAGCTTACCCATATCTTTCATAGAGTCAGCTCCAGTTTCAGAAATAGCTTTAATAACTGCAGCTTCAACCTCATCTTTACTTAGCTGCTTTGGCATGTAGTTATTTATAATTAAAAGCTCTGCTTCTTCAATATCAACTAAGTCAATTCTTCCAGCGTCTGAAAATTGTGATATGGAATCTTTACGCTGCTTGACCATTTTTTGAATAACAGACAAAGCTTGTCCATCAGTCAATTCAATGCGTTCATCTATTTCTTTTTGTTTGATTGCCCCAAGAATCATACGAATTGCTTTGAGGGCTTCTTTGTCTTTAGCCTTCATTGCTAACTTCATATCGTTAGTAATGAGTTGTTTTAGCTGTGACATATTTTGATTTACTTTCGCACTATAAATAGTGACTAGTACATACGTTTGCGGTGAATACGATTTTTTGACATTTCTTTATGAGTTCTTTTAACTGCAGCAGCTTTTTTGCGCTTATTAACCCACGTAGGCTTCTCAAAATATTCTTTTTTCCTAACATCTGTAATAACACCGGCTCTATCACAAAGACGTCTGAAACGACGTAGTGCGATATCAAATGGTTCGTTCTCTCTTACTTTAATTGCTGGCATATGGTATTTCCTTTATGATTCTTTTTTTGTCGCTTTAGCTTTAGTCTCTTTCTTAGGTGCAGCAGCTTTAGTCTCTTTCTTAGGTGCAGCAGCTTTAGTCTCTTTCTTAGGTGCAGCAGCTTTAGTCTCTTTCTTAGGTGCAGCAGCTTTAGTCTCTTTCTTAGGTGCAGCAGCTTTAGTCTCTTTCTTAGGTGCAGCAGCTTTAGTCTCTTTCTTAGGTGCCTCAATAACAACCTCTTCTTGGCCTTCAAAATCAACTAATTGAACTAATGCCATTGGAGCTTTATCACCTGTACGAAAACCTGCTTTTAAAATACGTATATATCCACCTGGACGGTCTTGATAAAAAGGACCCAATTGCGTAAACAACTTAGCAACCATCGCATCATCTCTTAGTTTAGAGAAAATATGACGACGATTAGCAACGCTGTCTGCCTTGGCTCTTGTGATTAATGGCTCAATAACACGCCTTAATTCTTTCGCTTTAGGAAGTGTTGTTTTAATTGTTTCATGCAGAATTAATGAATTAGCCATATTCTTAAACATGGCTTTTCTATGCGATGAATTTCTATTTAATTGTCTACCTGACTTTCTGTGTCTCATTATTTTTCCTTATTCACTCATTAAGTCAACTGGTGGCCAGTTTTCAATCTCTGTACCAAGTTCTAAATTTTTCTCAGTCAAAACTTCTTTAATTTCATTAAGTGACTTACGCCCCAAGTTTGGAGTTCTAAGTAAGTCTTGCTCTGATTTTTGAATCAAGTCACCAATATAATAGATTTGTTCAGCTTTCAGACAGTTTGCAGAGCGAACTGTTAGTTCAAGCTCATCAACAGCTGATAAATACATTGGAGGAAAGTCATCTGAAGTTGGTTGCGGGGCTTCTTCGATTACTGGCTCTAATTCAACAAATGACGATAGCTGATCTTGAAGAATTGTAGCAGCTCTTTTTACAGCATCTTCAGCATTAACTGAACCATTAGTTTCAATAACGATATTCAGCCTATCTAGATTTACTTTTTGCTCAACTCTTGCAGATTCAACTGTAAAGCTAACTCTTTTAATTGGCGAAAAACTTGCATCTAATTGAATACTTCCAATTGTTTCAGAATCAACTGATCTAGCGACAGCAACATCGTAACCAACACCAGTCCCAATAACAACAGTCATTCTAATTTTTCCACCTTCATTAACAGTGGCTATTACTTTCTCAGGGTTAAATACAGAAACATCTGTACCATTTGCCTCAATATCTGCAACTGTTAGCTCGCATGGACCTTGTTTCTCAATAATAACTGTAGCGCTATCACTTGAATTTAGACCAATAGAAGCTTCTTTAAGATTGAGAAGTATATCTAACACATCTTCTTGAACACCTTCAATCGTTGAAAACTCATGCATTACACCATCAATTGCTACTTCTGTAATCGCAGACCCAACCATAGAAGATAATAATGTTCTTCTAATTGAATTTCCTAATGTGTGTCCAAATCCTCTTTCAAAAGGCTCAAGAACAACGCGATATTCATTTTTAGACAACTCAACTGAATCTACTAGTTTTGGTTTTAGAAAATCTCTTGCACTTCCTTGCATATTTAATTCCTATTTAGAATACAATTCAACGATTAATTGCTCTGAAATATCTGAAGATAATTCATCGCGAGCAGGTACATTTTTAAAAACACCTTTCAATGCTTTGTTGTCAACATCCAACCACTCAGATAATCCGCTCTGACCAGAAATTTCAAGTGCTAGTTGAATTCGGCTTTGTTTTTTTGCTTTTTCTCGAACAGAGATTTCATCAT
Organism: Candidatus Pseudothioglobus aerophilus; assembly: GCA_014384565.1. Taxonomy (GTDB): domain Bacteria; phylum Pseudomonadota; class Gammaproteobacteria; order PS1; family Pseudothioglobaceae; genus Pseudothioglobus; species Pseudothioglobus aerophilus. The sequence goes on along the minus strand of JACNFO010000011.1, from coordinate 3,432 downwards.
TTGCACTGACTTGAAAAGAGGGTATATTAACTAATTTTCCATTTACTACAATTGACTTATGAGACACTAACTGTCTAGCTTCTGCACGAGTAGACGCGAAACCCATCCTGTAAACAACATTATCCAGGCGACACTCAAGAAGTGATAATAAATTTTCACCCGTTGGGCCTTTTTTTGCACTAGCTTTTTTATAGTAAAGACTAAACTGCTTTTCTAAGACACCATAGATACGTCTAACTTTTTGCTTTTCACGAAGCTGTAAACCATATTCACTGCCTTTTTGACGACGCGCATTTGCTCCGTGTACTCCAGGAAGTTGTGTTAATTTACATTTAGAATCGATAGATCGAATTCCACTTTTAAGCTCTAAGTCAACACCTTCACGGCGAGCTAGCTTACATGTAGGACCTGTATATCTTGCCATAATTTATCCTTATACTCTACGTTTCTTAGAAGGACGACAACCATTATGAGGTATAGGCGTCACATCTGTTATTGATTGAATTTTTAACCCTTGTGCATTCAAGCCTCGAATCGCAGAGTCACGACCTGGGCCTGGACCTTTAACTCGAACTTCTACATTTTTCATTCCAAAAGCTTGTGCTTTTTCACCACAATTACCAGCAGCGACTTGTGCAGCAAACGGAGTAGATTTTCTAGAACCTCTAAAACCCGCACCACCTGAAGTTGCCCAACATAGTGTGTTTCCATGACGATCTGTAATCATCACGATAGTGTTATTAAAAGTTGCATGAATATGTGCAATACCGTCAGAGACGATTTTCTTAGACTTCTTTTTAACTGTTTGCTCTTTTGCCATAGTAACTGTGTACCTTAATTATTTGATTAAACGACGCGGACCCTTTCGAGTTCTAGCATTTGTTTTAGTTCTTTGACCACGCAAAGGTAATCCTTTTCTATGTCGAATACCACGATAGCAGCCTAAATCTCTAAGGCGCTTTATATTCATAGCAACTTCACGACGCAAGTCCCCTTCAACTTCAAATTGAGAGATTGCTGTACGAATTGACTCTAACTGATCTTCAGTTAATGCAGATACCTTCGTACTTGGCTCTAACTTTAGTGTTTTACAAATTAACTTTGATCTAGTTTCTCCAATACCAAAAATTGATTGTAAACCAATTACAATATGCTTGTTTGTTGGAATATTTATGCCTGCAATACGTGCCATATACTCTACCTATGCCTTAAAAAATTATATTTTTGAACGGATATTTCCATTCAAAATTTTAAAGTTGAAAAATCGTGCAATTTTACTTTGTAAATCAACGTCTGTCAATGTCATCAACCTTGCCTTTGCTTATGACGAGGCTCTTTACATATGACACGAATCACTCCATGTCTCTTAATAATTTTGCAATCCTTACAAATTTTTTTCACTGATGCTCTTACTTTCATAACTTACCCTTACTTTAAATTTGCTTTACGCATTAAACCTTCATATTGATTAGACATCATATGAGATTGCGCTTGTGCTATAAAATCCATTACTACAACTACGATAATCAAAAGACTAGTACCACCAAAGTAAAACGGTACGTTCCAATATAAAATTAAAAACTCTGGAAGTAAGCATACTGCTGTTATATAAATGGCTCCCACTGCTGTTAACCTCGAAGTAACAGCATCTATATAGTCTGCTGAGTGCTGTCCAGGTCTAATTCCTGGAATAAAACCACCTGATTTCCTTAAGTTATCTGCCGTATCTTTTGCATTAAAAGTTAGAGCAGTATAGAAAAATGTAAAAAAGATAATGGCTGCGCCATAAAAAATTATATAAAGAGGCTGTCCAGGTGAAATACTTGAAGTAATGTCTGCTAACCAGCCCATTCCCTCAGATTGAGAAAACCAACCACCTAAAGTTGCAGGAAATAGAATAATACTCGAGGCAAAAATTGGCGGTATTACTCCTGCCATGTTAATCTTAAGTGGCAAATAAGAAGTCTGACCACCGACCATTTTTCGCCCCTGTTGCCTCTTTGCATAATTAACTGCAATTCTTCTTTGCCCACGTTCCATGAAAACAACAAAGGCCATAACTAAAACAACCATTGCTAGCATTAGTACTACGACAAATACGCTTAATTCTCCAGTACCTACCATACTAAGTGTGTTTCCAAATGAAGAAGGTAATCCTGCAACAATACCCGCAAAAATTATCATCGAGATTCCGTTTCCAATTCCTTTTTCACTAATCTGTTCTCCAAGCCACATCAAGAATAAAGTACCAGTAGTTAATGTAACTACTGTAACAAAACTAAATGTTAGGCCAGGATTTGTAACTAACGCAACACCACCACCTGATTGAGACTGAAGCGCAATTGATACTCCATAAGATTGAAACACCGCTAAAAGAACTGTACCCATTCTAGTATATTGAGTAATCGTTCTTCTTCCTCGATCACCTTCTTTTTTAAGCTGTTCAAATTTTGGAACAACTGAAGTCATCAAGTTCATGATAATGGAAGAAGAAATGTAAGGCATTATTCCAAGCGTAAATATAGATAAGCGCTCTAACGCGCCTCCTGAAAACATATTCATCATTCCTAATATGCCAGTTCTGTTATCTTCAACGAGAGAGGCAAGCGCAGTCTGCGATATAAATGGAATCACAATATGCGTTCCAAGTCTGAAAACAATTAAAGCACCGACTAGGTATAGGATGCGTTTTAATAGATCTTCACTCATCTCATTACTCGCTTATGGTTCCTTTTGCAGCCTCAATAGCTGCCTTAGCACCTTTAGTTGGCTTAATTCCAACTAGGTTAATAGCGCGATTGATTTCACCTGACAGCATAACCTTAACTCTTAATATATTTTTAGTCACAAGGTTGTGCTTCTTAAGAACATCAATATTGATGTCAGTTTCAGTTAACTTATCAAGTTGAGATAAAGTTACCTGGGAAGTTATTATAGAAACCCTTGATGAAAAGCCAACCTTAGGCAATCTTCTTTGAAGTGGCATCTGACCACCTTCAAAACCAACCTTAGAAAATCCACCAGATCGTGATTTTTGGCCTTTGTGGCCCCTACCAGAAGTTTTACCCATTCCAGAACCTATGCCTCTTCCAACACGTTTTCTGCTAGTTTTTTCGCCTACTGCAGGCTTCAAAGTATTTAAATTCATTATTTAACCCTCTACTTTTAATAAGTAAGACACTTTATTAATCATGCCCCTTACTTCTGGCGTGTCTTCAAGAACAACCGTATGGTTAATTCTTTTTAATCCTAAACCAGTTACTGTGGCGCGATGCTTAGGAAGACGCCCATAAAAACTTTTAACTAATGTCACACTTACTGTTGGTTTTGTAGATGAAGCTTTTTTAGTAGGTGCTTTTTTTGTTTCAACTACTTTAGTAGTCTCAACCTTCTTATCAGCAACTTTTTTAGGAGCTGCTTTTTTAGGGGCTG
>JACNFO010000014.1 GCA_014384565.1 Candidatus Pseudothioglobus aerophilus | reverse complement strand
GCTGTCCAATGGTTTTTGATGGCCCTTGTTCTTGCAATAATAGGAATTCGTATTGCGATAAAGCAGCGCAAAAAATAATCAAATTTTGATGGTATAAAACATTCTTTAAATAAAAAAGCTTACTGTATAATTTCCCACTAAGCCGAAGTAGCACAGTTGGTAGTGCAACTGATTTGTAATCAGTAGGTCGCCAGTTCGAGTCCGGCCTTCGGCACCAATAAATAAGTATTAAGCGGTCTAAATGACCGCTTTTTTATTGTTAATTTTTTACTCGTTCTCGTAAAATGAATTTTTGTACTTTTCCAGTTGAGGTTTTTGGAATGGCCTCAAAAATAAATTTACGTGGTAATTTAAATGAAGCCATGTTGTCACGGCACCATTGACCAAGTTCCTCTTCTGAGGCTTTCTGGTTTTTGTTAAGTTCTATAAATGCGCAAGGGGACTCGCCCCATTTTTCATGAGGCATTGCTACAACTGCTGCTGCATTAACAGCAGGGTGCTTATGTAATACCTCTTCTATTTCAATGGATGATATATTTTCACCGCCAGAGATAATAATGTCCTTTGAGCGGTCCTTAAGCTGAATGTAGCCATCATTATGAATGACCGCTAAGTCACCTGAGTGAAACCATCCGCCTGCAAATGATTCTTCAGACGCCTTTTTATTTTTTAAATAACCCTTCATGACTACATTGCCCCTAAACATTACTTCACCAATAGTCTTTCCGTCATGAGGAACGGGTTTCATGGTTTTTGGATTAACAACATCAAGAGATTCTAGTGGCAGATAACGAACGCCTTGACGGGCTTTTAGTGAAGCTTGTTTTTCCTTATTAAGGTCATTCCATTCTTGGTGCCATTCATTAACAACTGCAGGGCCATAGGTTTCAGAGAGGCCATATAGATGAGTGACATTAAAGCCCGATACGTTCATTTCAGTAAGTGTTTTCTCAGGGGGAGGTGCTGCAGCGGTAAAGAACTCAACTCTGTTTTCAAGCAAACGCCTTTTACTATTTTCTAGTGAAAGAATTGTTGACATAACAACTGGAGCCCCACATAAGTGAGTCACTTTGTAATCGGACAAGGCGTCCCAAATCGGTTCAGGTTTGACGTGTCTTAAACAAACATGTGTTCCAATTATTGCAGACATTGTCCAAGGAAAGCACCAGCCGTTGCAGTGGAACATAGGCAGCGTCCAAAGATAGACTGCGTGTTTATTAATTGAGGCAATGAGCGCATTGCCTTGAGCTAATAGGTAAGCGCCGCGATGATGAGAAACAACTCCTTTCGGGTTTCCTGTAGTTCCAGAGGTATAATTTAGTGATATTGCATCCCATTCATCTTCGGGCATAAGCCAATCAAACCCGGAGTCTCCACCAGATAAAAAAGACTCGTATTCAACCGCTCCACTTAGGGAGTCACTTATTGGAAATTCACTGTCACTGTAGTCAATTAAAATCGGATTTACCTTAGATAGTTCTAATGCAGATCGAATGGCGCTAATAAACTCACGATCTACAATCAGCACTTTAGTATTAGCATGATCAATTTGGTAGGCAATTGTTGCGGCATCAAGTCGCGTATTTATACTATGTAAAACAGCTCCACACATTGGAACGCCATAATGCGATTCGAGCATTGCAGGAGTATTTGCAAGAATTACTGATACAGTATCACCGCGATTAATCCCTTTTTTTGAAAGCGCAGATGCAAGCTGACAAGAGCGCTGATAGAACTCACTATAGCTTCGCTTTATGGACCCATGGATTATTGCTGTGTAGTCTGGAAATACTGACGCCGCTCTTTCAAGAAAAGTAATTGGCGTTAGAGGCTGATAGTTAGCTGGATTTCGATCTAAATCAGTGTTGTAAGGATTGCCCATAATCGTTATGACTATTCATCTTGCCATTTAGGCTGACGTTTTTCTAGAAATGCATTAATGCCCTCTTTTGCATCAAGTGTCAGCATATTATCGACCATTACTTTTGATGCATAATCGTAAGCATCAGAAATAGACATATCTTTCTGATTGTAGAAAGCTTGCTTGCCAGTTTTTAAAGTCATACTTGATTTTGAGGCAATCACTTCAGCAAGCTCCATAGCGCTTATAGTTAAATTTTTATCGTTTACAACGCGATTGATAAGGCCAATGCGCTCTGCTTTATTTGCATCCACCGTTTCTCCAGTTAATAGCATTTCCATCGCTGCTTTGTTGGATATGTTTCGAGATAGCGCGACCATAGGAGTTGAGCAAAAAAGACCAATATTGACGCCTGGCGTAATATATCGTGAGGATTCTCCGCCAACAGCTAGGTCACAACACGCGACAAGCTGGCAGCCAGCTGCAGCTGCCACTCCAGCAACCTCAGCAATGATTGGTTTAGGATGATTGACAATTAGCTGCATGAGGGCAGAGCAGGATAAAAAAACTTTTGTGAAGTATTCGAGTCCATCATCATCAGCACTTCTTCCGGCAGACATTTGTTTTAAGTCATGACCAGAGCAAAATGCTGGGCCGTTAGCAGCAATTATGATTACTCTGATCTTTCCATCTTTTGAGGCATGATTAAGAGACAGAGTCATTGCAGTCATCATCTCTTCAGACAAAGCATTTCTTCGTTTGGCATCGTTTAGTGTTAAGCGAAAGACACCATTATCAGTAAATTCTTCAAGCAGTATTGATTCGATAGGACTTTCCTTGTTGCTCATAAAATAAGCCTTATATTAGCATATACGCTTTAAATTTTTTTAAATGTTTATGTTAACTTCTACGCCAGAGTCTAGAGTATTTGCAATGAAGCAATATCTGTGAGCTCTGTCGTGCATCTTTTCTAATTCTTCATGACGAACTTCAAAACCATGGTCAAAGGATACTTTTGGATGCAGGTCTATTTTATTTACAATCATTTGCTTCTTATCATTCTTGCCTAGGTGTGCAATTGCATGATCTTCATAGGATAATACAGGCCACTTTGTTTTTGCTGAAAGAGCTAAAAAAGTCATCATATGACAGCTGCTTAATGAGGCAGCTAGAGCTTGTTCAGGATTGGTGTTTTCAGCTGAGCCACCCCAGTCAGGAGCAGTGTCAGCCTTAACCATGTAATGATCATTGTATGAAACTTCATGTTCGCTAGAAAATTTTCCAGGAGAGAGTTCTTCTTCTTTTCTCTTCCAGTTAAGTTTGATAGATAGTTCAGACATAAACTTTCTCCTAAATAATTTTGATCGGTTTAAGACGCTGAAGTAATTTTTTTCTTAGGGTCATAGAATGGTTTTTGCACAACCTTAATAGGATGATTTCCCTCTGATGTTCGAGTTTCTGCAACCATATCTATAGCCGAATAGTCAACATCTATAATAGCAAGTGCAATATTTTTGTCAAGCCTAGGCGAGTAAACTGCTGACGTTATGTAGCCAACCTCACTTGAATCTATAAAAATTGGCCAGTAGCTGGTATTGGGATGCTGAAGAGGTGGGCATGAGATTTCTACACCAACTTGTCTTCGCTTAACTCCCTCAGATTGAATTTTTTTAAGTGCATCTTTTCCAATAAAGTCTGCATCCATTTCAAGGTCAACGAGTCGATCTAATCCAAGCTCAAATGGATTTACAGTGAAGTCCATATCTGCCTGGTAAGAAAGCATACCTCCCTCAATTCTTCTTATTGTTGAAGTGTGTCCGGGAACCAGCCCCATTGGTTTGCCAATTTCCATGATGTGGTCCCAGAGTTCATTTCCTCGAGAGCCATCACGTAGGTATATTTCATAACCTAACTCACTTGACCAGCCTGTTCTGGAAATGATTAATGGGATCCCATTCAGTTCAAACTCTTCTAGCCAGTAATATTTAAGGCTATCTATTCTTTCACCAAAGATTGCTTTTGCAATATCGCCTGACTTAGGACCTTGAAGCTGAAGCGGCGATACATCAGGCTCACTTAAATTAACATCTAGGCCAGAGTTGACAGCGACACCTTTGGCCCACATCAAAATATCGCTATCAGCCAAAGATAGCCAGAAGTGATTTTCACCAAGCCTTAAGAGTACGGGGTCATTTAATACGCCACCATTTTCATCAGTAATAAGTACATACTTGCACTGTCCAACAGCACACTCAGATAGGTTTCGAGGTGTTAGTAATTGTACAAATTTAGCAGCATCTGGGCCCGTTATTTCAACTTGACGCTCAACTGCAACATCACAAAGAATGGCCTCATTCACAAGATTCCAGAAGTTTTGCACTGGATCACCAAAGTCTCTAGGAATATACATATGATTGTAGACTGAAAATCCCTGTGCTCCCCAGCGCACTGTCGCATCAAAATATGGAGACTTCCTCACCTGGGTTCCAAAACTAAATTCTTTTTTCATAGACACTAATTCGCATTAAATAAAAGCGAAATAATACACATTTTTCAATGTGTTGCAGATGTTTTTATTGCGCTTTTTGGCTACGTTATAAAGTTTGTTTCTCGAGTCAGTTCCGAAAGAATTTCGGGTCCCTCAGATCTTAGGATTACAATCTCTTCAAGTCTAACTCCAAATCTGCCTTGAAGGTAAATTCCTGGCTCAACTGAGAACACCATGCCTTCATCAAGAATTACTTCGGATGTTGCAGTTATATAAGGTGGCTCGTGAATGTCAATACCAAGCCCATGACCTAAGCGGTGAACAAAGAATTCTCCATAACCTGCTTCAGTAATGACATCCCTTGCAGCAGCGTCAACTTCTTTTGCCATCACGCCTGGTTTCGCAGCTGCCATAGCTGCTTGCACTGCACGCTCTACAATCGCATGAACTTCAAGATAATCTTTTGGTGGTTCTCCCACTACCGACATGCGTGTCATGTCACTTGGGAAGGTTCCTTTTCGACCACCGATATCAATCAATACTACGTCACCATTTTCTACTTTTCTGTTTCCAGTATGATGATGCGGGAAAGCACCATTTGGGCCAGATCCCACAATGCAAAATTGAGGTTTAGCGCCTTCTGAGATAAAGTGTTTATTTATTGCTTCACCAATTTCAAGCTCAGTCACACCTTCTTTAATTGCTGCAAAACCAGCTTTCATTGCTCGATCATCGATTAGCGCATTCTCTTTAAGATTAGAGTACTCATCATTATCTTTGCGCATCCTAAGTGCGCCAATAGTAGAATTAGTAAACTCATAGGTCGGTTTTGGTAAGGCGTCGATAAGTATTAAAGCAAAGTGAGAGCGCATTGCTTCATCTATAGCAATATGTTTTGCATTTGATGAGCC
>JACNFO010000008.1 GCA_014384565.1 Candidatus Pseudothioglobus aerophilus | reverse complement strand
ATAAAACATAAAGCTAGGCTGATGTTAAAGAGCCTTAATCTGAAAGAATTAATTAGTACAAATTTCCCACATATGGATGAGTTCTTTTTAAGATTAAAATGAACTATATAATGAGTTTAAAAGAAGTTTCATTATGTGAAACATTTATGCAATGCTAGAATAATTTTTATGTGATAATTCATTTTTTGAATGCTTTAGCAGTGATCACTATTAAATCTGGAATAAATAAAATGATTCTAAAAAACTTGTCACCGTCTGAACTGATTGAAAAATCATTATCTCTTAATGAGGGAATATTAACAGATACTGGAGCTTTGCTTATCACAACAGGCAAGCGATCTGGTCGAAGTCCAAATGATCGTTTTATTGTTGATAATTCTGCAACTTCTAATTCAGTTGACTGGGGCGATGTTAACAGGCCTTTTTCAGAAGAAAAGTTCAATAAACTATGGGCTAGAGTGAGTGATCACTTATCTCAAAAAGATCATTTTCTCTCTAATCTGCATGTTGGAGCGCATGAATCGCACTATCTTCCAGTTGAAGTAAATACTGAAACTGCTTGGCAAGGCTTATTTGGTAGAAATATGTTTATTAAGCCCGGAACATATAATCCTAAAGATAAACCAGTTTGGACGATTTTAAATGTTGCATCTTTTGAGTGCAATCCTGAGCGTGATGGAACCAACTCCGATGGAGTTGTTATTATTAACTTTGCACAAAGAAAAGTATTGTTAGCTGGCATGCGTTATGCAGGCGAAATGAAGAAAGCAATGTTTTCAGTGCAAAACTATTTGCTGCCTGAAAAGGATGTTCTGCCAATGCACTGCTCAGCAAATGTGGGAGAAAATGGCGACACAGCATTATTTTTTGGCCTCTCAGGAACTGGCAAGACAACCCTTTCTGCAGATCCCGAGCGTTACCTTATTGGTGACGATGAGCATGGCTGGGCTAAGGGCTCAGTATTTAACATTGAGGGAGGCTGTTATGCAAAAACGATCAACCTTTCTAAGAAAAATGAACCCATTATTTGGGATGCTATTCGTCATGGCGCAATAGTTGAAAACGTCAAAGTAGATGCAGATAAGCATGCAGATTATGATGATACCTCCATATCAGAAAATGGTCGCTGCTCCTACCCATTAGAGCACGTTGAAAAGCGCGTTGAAAAAAATGCCGCGGGCGAGCCCAAAGTTGTTATTTTCTTAACCTGTGATGTTTCAGGTGTCCTTCCTCCAGTTTCAATCTTAACTAAAGAGTCTGCTGCCTATCACTTCTTGTCTGGTTATACAGCGCGTGTTGGCTCAACAGAGCTGGGTGCAGAGGCCGGCATTAATCCAGCATTCTCATCGTGTTTTGGGGCCCCATTTATGCCTCGAAATGCAAGCAGTTATGCCAATTTATTAATTAAACGACTTGCAGAATTTGCTACACAAGTCTATTTAGTTAATACTGGATGGACGGGTGGTTCAGGGGCTCCAGGAGGCTCAGGATCAAGATTCCCTATTCCTGTAACTCGCGCAATAGTTTCTGCTTGTCAAAGCGGCGCCCTTCTTGAATCAAAAGTGACACACCTCGACTACTTAAATCTTGATATTCCTAAATCTATTCCGGGCGTTGATGAGGCTTACCTTAACCCTCGTGATACATGGGAAGATAAGTCAAGTTATGATAGTGAGTCTCTAAAACTCGCGAATCTATTTGCAGAAAACTTTAAAAAGTTTGATGTTGATCAAGCAATCGTTGACGCCGGACCTCTAGCAGTTAGTAAATAAATAAGTACTGAGCAAGTATTACGACTACGGCAACAATAATGGCAACAATTACAACTGGGGGCATGTTCTTCATATAGCAAATTATAAGGTTTGTTTGGCTACTATTTTAGTGAAGTATTAAAAAATATTATCTTTAAGACAAGGATTTTGTATATTATTTGATTTCTTATTTAATATCCAAATGGCTACTAGCAATAATGACTTCAAAAGTATTTTCAAGGCCCTTTACTCAGCAAGAGCCTATCAGTCAAGAGGCGATTGATGCGGCTGTACAGGTTCTGAAGTCGGGAAGGCTTCATCGATACAACTCAATTGGCGAAGAGTTTTCTGAGGCATCACTATTAGAGCAGGACTTTGCTAGTTTTCAAGGAAGTCGTTACTGTCTTGCCTGCGCATCTGGTGGCTACGCAATGAGCGTCTCTCTTAAGGCTGCAGGACTTAAGGCTGGTGAAAAAGTTTTGACTAATATGTATACCCTTGCGCCAGTTCCAGGCTCAATTTCTAATGCAGGTGGTGAGCCTCTTTTCATAGAAATCAATGAAAATCTTGTTCTTGATTTAGAGGACCTTTCAAGGAAAGCCATATCAAGTAAGGCTCGCTTTTTACTTATATCCCATATGAGGGGGCATCTAGTTGATATGAATAAATTGATGCAAATTGTTGAAGATAATGGCTTGATTTTAATTGAAGATTGTGCCCATACAATGGGGGCAAAATGGGGTGATAAAAGGAGTGGTAATTTTGGACTTGCAGGCTGTTTTAGTACCCAAACTTATAAGCATTTAAATTCAGGTGAAGGGGGATTACTGACTTCGAATGATGCAGAATTCATGGCGCGTGCTATTATTCTTTCAGGGTCATATATGCTCTATGAGAGGCATGGCGCTGCACCTGATAAAGAAGTATTTGCAGATATTCGCCTGCAGACTCCAAACTATTCGGGCCGTATGGATAATCTAAGGGCTGCTATTCTTAGGCCACAATTAAAATCTCTTGAAAAAAATATTAAGCGCTGGAATGAGCGTTACCAGTTAGTTGAGCGAAGCCTCAAAAAGATCAAAGGAGTTCAGCTCACTGAGCGTCCTATTGAGGAGAGCTATGTGGGGAGTTCAATTCAGTTTAGGCTGCCTGGCATCTCGAAGGCCGATGCTGCTAGATTCCTGGTAATTAATAAGGAGCGTGGGGTTGAGATAAAATGGTTTGGCAGTGACAATCCAGATGGATTTACAAGTAATCACAAGAGTTGGAAATATGTGAAACAACAGAGTCTAGAACGCTCTGATGAGATCCTTTCTGGCCTTTTTGATCTCCGATTGCCGCTCACATTTTCACTGGAAGATTGCTCGCTTCTCTCAGAGATTATTGGTGATTGTGCGGAAGCCTTTGTATCAAAAAATAAGATATAGATATTAAAGGATCAACCTTTACTCTTGGTTTGAGCCATATGATTCCCAGCGATCCATCCTGAAGTCCACGCACTTTGAAAGTTAAAGCCACCAGTTATTCCATCAATATCCATAACTTCTCCAGAAAAATAAAGACCAGGACAGATTTTACTTTCCATGGTTTTAAAGTTAATTTCTTTTAGGTTTATCCCGCCACACTCAACAAACTCTTCTTTAAAGCGGCTTTTTCCAAGGACATTAAGCTCACAGTTAAATAAATTATTCAGAATAAGATTTAATTCTTTGTTACTGATTTCTGACCAGTTTTTTTCTTTTGAAATGCCACACTTAATCAGAAGTTGCTGCCAAAACCGTTTCGTTAGTTCATTGGGGTAAGCGTTACCTACTGAAGTCTTTGTATTATTACTCTTAATAGTCCTAAGGAGTTTTTCAGCATCATTTTGATGGCCAATACCGAGCCAGTTGACGATTAGCTTTGCCTGGTAGTTGGTATGCATCATTTCACGGGCGGCCCATGCTGAAAGTTTTAGCAGTGCAGGACCGCTAAGGCCCCAGTGAGTAATTAAAAGTGGGCCATTTTGTTCAAAAGGTTTTGCCCCATCAATCTTAAGGGTTAAAGAGGCTTGAGGAAAGGAGGTACCTGATAAGTCTTTGAGGATCGCATCTTCAATTTTAAAAGTAAAAAGTGAAGGCGCAATTTCTGTAGTTGAATGACCAAGATTTTGAGCAAGTCGGTAACCGCCTGGCATACTACCAGTCGCAATTAATACTGAATCAGCAATGAAAGACTCATCCTCATTAATGAATAAGGATATTTTTCCATTGCCTAGTTTTTTCAGACTTTTGACATTCATCTTATTCAATAATTTAATTCCATGGTTATTGGCTTCTTGCATAAAGCAGTCAATAATAGTTTCAGAGTTATCTGTCACTGGAAACATACGACCATCAGATTCATACTTAAGTTCAACACCTCTTTTTTCAAACCAATCAACTGTATCCGATGCTTGAAAATTTTGGAAAGGCGAGAGTAGCTCTTTACGACCACGTGGATAGTTTAAACAAAAATCGTTAACCTCAAATATATGGTGAGTTACATTGCAACGACCACCTCCAGAAATTCGAACTTTTTTTAGAAGTTTGGAGGAGCCTTCAAATACATGTATGTCAACATTAATTTTTTCTGCTTTCGCAACTTCTGCGCATCGAAGCGATGCAAAAATTCCGCTTGCTCCGCCACCAATGATTGCAATACTTTGTTTTTTGACTATCTTCATCAGTGATGCATTAAATCTTTAGAGGTTATATAAATTTATTGTTATATTTTAGACAACATGATAGATAACTACTAGATAACTCTCTAGTACAAAAAAAGAAGTTTGATTTTCCTTAGTACTATATATATTTATCAAAAAAAACTCCCAATCTTCACCTGCTCTTTATATTCATTATTTATAATTAATTTGATGAAAAAACTTCTACTTCTAATGTTTTTAGCCTTTACAACAATCGCTTCTGCTAATGAGGAGGTCCTGAGCTTTCCTTTCACTCCCGACAACGTAAAGGACTGGAAATATTTTAGTGATCAAGTAATGGGAGGAGTCTCTGAAGGTCAGGTCTCACTTGAGCAAGATGGAGATAAAGTTTTTATAAGGCTCTCTGGGAATGTGCGTACTGATAACAATGGCGGCTTTATTCAATTACGTACCTCAACATCACTGTCCAATAAACCATTGATGTTCAACCTACTTCATAATTCAAAAAAAGAAGGAAAAAAACTAAAAGGTATCCGTCTAAAAGTTAAAGGTAATGGAGAAAAATATCATATTTTTATTCAGACTACTATCTTTTATAGGCTTCCTACTGGCTATAAAATTGCTACATTTGATACAAGCCCTAATTGGGAAACAGTTGAAATACCTTTTAATAAATTTAAGAAGCTCAAAGATAATATAGATTCAAACATAAATGCTAAAGATATAAAGACCTTTGGTATTGTGGCTTATGGCCGCGATTTCAAATCAGATTTATCAGTTTCGTCAATTGAGTTTTATTATTAAAAGGTTTTGTGGTGGAGATGGGGGGAATTGAAC
>JACNFO010000037.1 GCA_014384565.1 Candidatus Pseudothioglobus aerophilus | reverse complement strand
GTTTAACCATATCTAATAACAATAACTTAGCCTCATTAGCTTCATTTAGCTTAATCAGAACCCTTGTTAATTCAAACATAGAGTCAGCGTATTTTGAGTGCTCTTTATTATTAGATTGATAATCTAAAAATGCATCTTTAGACTTTAGATAATCCTCATTAGCAGCATAAGACCTTGCAAGCCAAAGCTTTGAGTCTATTATATTAGATGAATCAGGAGAGTTTTTTGCAAAGCTTATGAATAGAGTAATTGCCTTCTCATAATTTCCAAGAATAAACTCATTTTTACCATCTGTGAAGAGTTTACTAGCACTACTAGATTGAATTTTCTTAGTTGATTCTTCTTCTTGTTTATTATTAGAAAGATTTAATTCAATGATTTGACGTAGTTCTGCAATTTTTGTAGAGCTGATTCTTTGTTCTTCTTTAATCCGTTCAATTTCATCTTTTAATGACAGGATTTCATTATTAAGGGACTTAACTTCTTTGTTGATTTTTAAAATTGCGAGGTCTAAATCTAGGCCTTCGTTAGCATAAACCCCATGCTGAAATAACATGGGGCCTATGAAAAGCATAAATATAAGACTATTCTTTTTCATTAAGCGACAAAAACTAATTACTTAAAAAAGATTTGAGAAAACTTTACCTCTAGTAGTAAGAGAATTCTACTCTTCGATTCTCTTCCCACGCCATTTCATTGCTTCCAACTAGGATGGGAGACTCTTCACCGTAACTTACAACTAAAATTCTGTCATCAAGGTTGTAAAGGCTTAAGACCTCTTTTACACTTAAGGCACGATTTTCACCAAGTGCTAGGTTATACTCACGAGTCCCACGCTCATCTGCATGGCCTTCTAATCTCAAGCTTAGTGAAGGATTATCTTGCATAAAGTTAGCGTGCTCAATAATCTTTCTTGTAGATACTTCATCTATCTCAGTATCGTCATAATCAAAATACAGAATAAAAGAATCACTAGAGTTTTTGAAATTTTCAATAATTGCTAACATTGTTGCTGCATCATCCATTAACGCCTGAATAAGTTCATCTCTATTAGCTAAATTGCCATCAGCATCAAGAACAACCAAGTCTTCCATGCCTTTAGATTTGATCATTTCAATAAGCGCATCATCCGATAGTGATTCTAGTTCTGCTGTCTTACCATCAAGCAAATCTCCACTCTCAACAATAGCGTTGATGATTTGATCTCTATTTTGAAGGTTACCATCTGCATCAAGAACTATAAGATCTCCCAGCCCCTTCTCTTTAGCGATAGCAATTAACTCATCATTAGATAATTGTTCAAGCTCATCAATTGTGAACCCACCACTTTCATCGATTGCAACTAAGGTTGCATCGCCTCCAAGATCTGCTTGTTCAGTTGCAGCATCACTTGGGTTAATTAAATCAAGAAACTTATCACCTAGTTCAGAAATACTATTAGCACCACAAGAGCTTAAAAAGATAACACTTGATAAAAGTAGAATTTTTTTTGACATTTTTTTTCCTTAATTTGAATAATTTGACCAAGTAGGTTCCCTTACTTCGCCGGTTTTTTGCATTAATTCAACAATTTGGTTGTTGTGAAGTGAAATTATAGACAAAATTCCTTTGTTGTCTCTATTAGTTGAAAAAATAATCATTCCACCGTTTGGAGAAAAGTAAGGAGATTCATCTGATTTATTTCGAGTCATTACCGTTAAATCTCTAGATTTGATGTCTAATAAGGCGACCCTGTAGTCTTTATCAACTCTATGAATAAGTGCCAAATCTTTACCGTCTGGTGAAAAAACTGGTTTTGCATTGTATCGGCCTTCAAAAGTTGCCCGAGATATTTTTCCAGAGTTAAGGTCTTTTATATAAACTTGAACTTGCCCTGTCCTGTTGGAAGTAAACGCAATACTATTTCCATCTGGTGAAAAGCTAGCTTCTGTATCAATTGATATGTTTTTTGTAAGCCTCTTAAGGTTCTTTGATTTAAAGTTATATAAATATATATCTTTATTGCCTTGTTTGGAGATTGTTAGTGCAATACTATCCCCGCTTGGGTGGAATGTAGGTGAAGATGCAATTCCATCAAATTTTGGTAGCTTGATAGGAATTGTTTTTAAAAAAGGAGTCATAACAAAGACTTCAGACCTATTATTTTTAAAAGAAACATAAGCTAGTTTTTGCTGATCTTTTGACCAGGCCGGAGATAAAATCGGATTTGATTGTCTCACAATTGTTTGGGGGTTTTCTCCATCAGAGTCAGAAATTTGAAGCCTATATGTTCGGCCACCACTATTATTATCAGTTACAGTGACATATGATAGCCTAGTGTTAAAAGAGCCCTTTTGCCCAAGAAGGACATAATAAATCTTGTCACTTAAGAAATGAGCCATTCTTCTAAAGCCAGTATTACTAACAGTAATCTTTTTTTGGTATAAACTTTTTTCAGAAAAGACATCGTAAATATAAATATATATGTTGTAAACCTTCGGGCTTATTTGCTCAACTTTTCCAAACACAACAGCATCTTTTTTATGCTCTTTCCAAAAGTTAAAATCAATTTGATTTGTTACCAATGAGTCAGTACTTAAGGCGCTAAATTGGCCTGATCTATTTAAATTATCTCTAATAATTTTAGCGATATCTACATTGTCTTTTGAATCACCAATCACTTCAAAGGGAGCAATAACTATAGGAAAAGCAGCCTCTTTAGATTTTAAAATATTTACTTCTAAAAGTGCATTAGCTGAAAATGACAATAGTAAGTTGAATAATAAAATAAACCTTAAATATTTCACTCTTTCTCCTCAATCCAATTCATTTGAATAGCCTCAAGAACCCTTTCGCCACAATTGCTTTGTCCTTCTTCGAAATTCTCAAGATCCATAACAAGCTGACGTAAATCAACAAAATTAATGGTTTTGGGATCAATATCAGGAGAGGTTTCTTCCAATGAGATAGCTATTTCAAGTGAGTCAGTCCAGCAAAGCATTATCTAATAGCATTAATAATTAATAAAGGTGTAATTTTAATCAATTCAATTGCTAACTTTGAACATTTTAATAAATATTAAACTCTTTCAGCTGAAACAAGATGTGGGAGTTTGTTAAGTTTTTCTAGAACATCATTTAGTTGAACAATGTTTTTAATTATGACAACAATGTGAAATAACCTTGTAGAGTTTTGACTTTCTTTCTGTTCAATATTTTCAATATTAACTCCTAAATTGGCTATGGTGTTCGCAATAGCTGCCAAACGACCACTTCTATTTTCAACTAAAGCGCTGATTGCAACTTCAAAGAGTTCATCTTCATCTGAGCTCCATTCAATTTCCATCCATTGTGCATTTTTTTCTTTGATATGCTCTAGATTTGAGCAGATTGAGCGGTGCATAACCAAACCCTTTTGCCTTGTTAAAACGCCTGTAACCTCATCTCCAGGAATGGGGTAGCAACAATGCGCAAAGTTTATTGCCATCCCTTTTGTTTTGCTTATAGAAATTGTATTAATTGTTTCATTATTAATGTCTTGGAGTAGTTTATTGATAACTACAGCAACAAATATTTCAGATAATCCTACCTTTATATATAAGTCTTGAAAATCAAAACAATTAAGCTCTTTCAAACATTTATTCCACTTATCAATTGGAACGTCATTAATTTTTATTTTTTGATATTTAAGCGCATCAGAAATCAAAAGTTTTCCCAGTCTTGCTAGTTCAGTTTTTGAGTTATCTTTAAGATTTGCCTTTATTGAAGTTTTGGCTTTTGAGGTTACAACAAAGTCTAGCCAACTTGGTTTGGGCTTAACAAACCGACTTGTAATTATCTCCACCGTTTGACCCGATTTAAGCTCAGTTGAAAGCTCGGCTTCTACTCCATTAATAGTAGCTTTTTGAGCTCTTTTTCCAATATTAGTATGAACAGCGTATGCAAAATCAAGCACTGTAGCTCTAAGAGGCAGCTGAATTATTTTGCCAGCTGGAGTAAACACAAATACCTCATCAAAGAATAAGTCAGCTTTTGTGTTCTCTAAGAAGTCTGCTGAAGTATCAGTATTTTGCTGAATATCTAGTAAAGACCCTATCCAGTTTCGAGCTAATTTATCAGTCGGTTTGTCTGTATTTTTATAGTGCCAGTGAGCGGCAATCCCATACTCAGATATAAATTCCATCTCCTGAGATCTAATCTGAACCTCAATGAACATTTTTCTAGGGCCAAGTACTACAGTATGAATAGACTGATATCCATTTGGTTTTGGAGCTGAGATATAATCTTTAAATTTAAGTGGAATAGGCTTATAAAGACTATGAATGTGGCCTAATACCTGATAGCAAGTGTTTGTATTTTCTACTACAATTCTAAAGGCATGCATATCGAGAACTTCTGAGAATTTTCTTGATTTAAATTTCATTTTATTGTAAACACTTGAAGGTTGTTTTTGACGCCCTTCAATACTTGCGCTAATGCCTTCAAACTTTAGTCTATTTTCAATTTCAGTTTTAATTAGATTTATTGTTTTCTTTTGATTTCCGTATTGCTTGCTAATCTTCTTTTTAATTATTAAGTGTTTTCTTGGGTGCAATGTCTTAAAACATAAATCATCTAGCTCTACTCTTATGCTATGAAGTCCAAGCCGCCTTGCAATTGGAGCATGAAGCTCATAAGTTTCTTTTGCTTTTTGTAATTTTTTTTCGTCACTCATAGAATCCAAAGTGCGCATATTATGAAGCCTGTCAGCTAATTTAATAACCATAACTCGCATATCTTTAGACATAGCCAATATTAGTTTTTGAAAGTTTTCAGCTTGTTTTTGTGAGCTTGAAGTGAATTCTAAACTAGTCAGCTTTGATACTCCTTCAACAATGTGAGCTACTTGCTCTCCAAATTGAGCTTGGACATCTTCTTTAGTTATTGCAGTATCCTCGATACAGTCATGGAGGATTGCGGCAACAATACAAAAATAATCAAGTTTTAGATCAGCAAGTATTAAAGCGACAGAAAGTGGGTGGTGAATATAAGGCTCACCTGACTTTCTAAATTGACCAGAATGAGCTTTATTAGCCATTCTATAAGCAAGCTTTACTAGTTCGACCTCTGAATGAGGTAAGTAACTATTTAAGACTAAGCATAAGTCATCAATTTTAGTATGCTTCTGAAAAAGAGTTGTGGCCATAAATATAGAAATAAAATAAGGTTTTTATAATTATAAGCAGGTTACTACTCACTAGAAGTTCTTTATGTAAACGTTTCCATTCAAAAACGCACATAAGTATAATTTACTCATTAAAAGTAAATATCAAGCACATATAATGAATAAATCCTTAATTCTTATACTCACATCTTTAGTTTTCTTGGCTGGATGCTCCCCTTTTGGGGGAGGTAAAGAAACAAGAAAATTAGTCGCAAATGGCCTTTCACCTAAGGCCTTGTATGAGCAGGCAGAAGATCTGGTTGATGCTGGCTCTTTAGATCAAGCTATCGATCAATATCAAATTATTCTTTCATCATATCCAGGCTCGAAATATGCTATTCAAGCGAGGCTTGATATTGCATTCAATTTATACAAGCGTAAAAAATACACAAGAGCTATAGTTGAGTTAAATAAGTTCATTGAAAAATATCCTGACCTCCCTTCTACTCCCTATGCCTACTATCTGAAAGGTG
>JACNFO010000024.1 GCA_014384565.1 Candidatus Pseudothioglobus aerophilus | reverse complement strand
ACAATTGATATGATCATTGAGCTAAAAATCATTGCTATAGGTGAGTTTGAAAAAACTCGAGCTATTGCAGGCGGAATAATTAGTAAAGAGGTAATCAACAAAACGCCTACAATTTGGACTGAAACAGACACAGCCAGTGCTATTAAAAACATAAAAAGCAGCTCATAAAAAGTTTTATTAACGCCTTCAGCTTTGGCTAATTCTTCATTAAGTGTGAGTAATAACAGTTTTTTCCAATTAATAAATAATAGAAAAATAACAACAACCATAACAGAAAATATCCAATAGATATCTTTAGACGTTATGGATAATATATCTCCAAAAAGATAAGAAAAATAATCTATATTTTGATCCCCAATAAAGCCTAGAACAACAATACCTAGCGACAGAGAAATATGAGAGAAGATACCTAGCACAGCATCACTCGACCAGAAGTCTTTTTGCTGCAAAAAAACAATCAGAGTTGCAAACAGTCCTCCAACAATAACCAAACCAAAATTAATACCCAGTCCAGTTGCAAGTCCAAGAGCAACACCTAAAAGCGCACTATGTGAAATAGAATCCGAAAAATATGAAAGGCGCTTCCAAATAACAAAACAACCTAGAGAGCCTGCGATTATTGATACGCCAATTGCCGCAATTAGCGCCCTATAAATAAAATCATCCATAATTTATAAAGCCCTAAAAAAACTTAATGACAGTCCTTGCATAAGCCATAAAGGTATAGTGAATGATCAGTCAACTCAAAGCCATGTTTTTTTGCAATTTGAAGCTGATGTTGTTCAATAACATCATCATGAAATTCGATAATCTTACTGCACTTCACACACACTAGATGGTCGTGATGTTCTAAGCCGCATAACTCATAGACAGCCTGGTTATTTTCAAAATTTAATTTCTGAACAATTCCAGATTCTTCAAATTGAGATAAAACGCGGTAAATTGTTGCAACACCAACCTCTTCATTTTGTTCAATCAGAACTCTATAGATGTCCTCAGCACTCAAATGATGGTTTGGTGATTTCTCCAAAACTTCTAAAATCTTTAGCCTTGGAAGAGTAACTTTAAGACCAGCACTTTTTAAATCTTCTGCATCCATTTAAAAATCCTTAAGGTAAAATCTTATTTATATTTTATATGTTTTAACTAATGATGAAGAGATTAACTTTTATTCTACTTGGCTGTCTTATATTGACTGGGTGTACTAATTCTCTTCCTAAGGCGCCTGAACTTCCTAAACTGCCCAAGTTTACTATGCCAGATTTACCAAAAATGCCTAAGCTATCACTGCCTAGCTGGGCTAAGCCTAAGATGCCCTCAATCGATGTATATAAACCAACAATTCTGCAAGGAGTAATTTTAGATATTAAAGAAGTTAATCAGCTTCAATTAGGGATGTCAAAGCAGTCTGTGATGAATTTGATTGGCTCGCCAAGCATTATTGATCCTTTTCATCAATATCAGTGGGATTACATTAATCACTCAACAATTGATGGTGAGATTGAAATTAGATACCGCTTAAGGCTTATATTTTCAGGTAATCTGTTATCTGAAATTGACAAGAGTGGCTTAGAGGAATTACTAAACTCTAATTAATAAAAGAATGTGTCTTTAAATTAAGTCCTAAGCTCCTTCGAATCTATCGCCTTTATTGAGCTTATCAACTAAAATAATGATATGTCAATGCTATCGGTCAATAAATTAAGCTGCCAAAGAGGCTATAACCTTCTCTTTGAAAACTTATCTTTTGAATTAAATTCTGGTGAAGTCCTTAGAATCTCTGGTCAAAATGGATCAGGAAAAACCTCACTTCTAAAGATAATTGCAGGGCTTAATACTCCAGAGCTGGGCTCCATAGAATTCGACCAAAATCAATCAAATAGCGAGACATATCAAATAGAAACGCTATATCTTGGTCACTATGCTGCTTTAAGCTCAGAGCTTAGCTGCATCGAAAACCTAGAATATTTAACAAAACTCAATACAGAAATTTTATCGCCAAATTTTCATGACGCTTTAAAAGAAATTGGATTAGAAAATTATGAACACGAGCCTGCTGGAAACCTCTCTGCAGGACAGAAAAGAAGGATAGCATTATCACTTCTCTTTATTAGTCAGTCGAAACTTTGGCTTCTTGATGAGCCTTTCACTGCACTAGACTCAGATGGAATCAAGATAATTGAAAATCAAATTGAAAAACATTGTGCAAATGGCGGGCTATGCATCTTAACAACCCATCAAGATTGCAATATTAAAAGCCTTAAGGAGATTTCTCTTTGAATATCTTTTTAACAACACTAACAAGAGATTTAAAAATGGCATTTAGAAATCCATCTAGCTTTCTTAACCCTCTAATGTTTTTTGTTATTTCTATTTCATTATTTCCGATTGCTATAAGCCCAAATGCTGAAACATTAATGAATATAGCGCCTGGTATTATTTGGGTTATTACAATGCTTTCAGTACTTTTATCACTAAACTCATTGTTTCACTCCGACTATGATAATGGCGTTCTTGAGCAAATAGTTATTTCACATCATCCACTTCCCTTAATCCTCCTTGCTAAAACTACTGCGCATTGGATACTTAGTGGTCTCCCAATCATATTACTTTCGCCGTTACTTGGGATAGCCCTATTTTTAGACTCTAATAGCATCTATATTTTAATGTTAACGCTCTGTTTAGCCACTCCTTGTTTAAGTCTAATAGGCTCTATAGGTGCTTCACTAGTAGTTAGTATAAAAAACTCTGGAATGTTATTATCTTTATTAATACTCCCTCTTTACATACCTATTTTAATTTTTGCAACAAGCGCAGTCTCTCAATCACAATTCAACCTTTCAATTAATGGTCAGCTCTATTTTTTAGGCTCAATTCTTATTATTAGCCTTATAACTGCGCCATTTGTAAGTGCAGTAGCTTTAAGAGTCAGCCTGGAATAACCTTTGCATTTAATCATAAAAGATTATATAATTCTCACACGCTGATTTGTATCGATTGCTAGCGTTGTCACTAAGGTGACTAAAATAAGCTAAAGTTGGTGTTTTCCTGAGAAACCCACTTTACTGGTTTTTTTTATTTTTTATAGGAATACACTATGATATTTACTTCTGAATCTGTTTCTGCAGGTCACCCTGATAAAGTTTGTGATCAAATCTCTGACGCTATTCTTGATGCTGCGCTTAAACAAGACATCAATTCAAGAGTTGCAGTTGAAACTTTAGTTAAAGACAATCAAGTTGTCTTGGCAGGAGAAATAACTACTAACGCCCAAATTGATTATGAGGAAGTGGTTCGAAAAACGATTCTTGCTATAGGTTATGACAAAGAAGAATATGGCTTTAATGGTAATTCTTGTTCAGTAACTAACCTCTTAGGCAGACAGTCACAAGACATTTCTATGGGTGTTACAGAAAGTGAAAATCACGAGCAAGGAGCTGGTGATCAAGGACTCATGTTTGGTTATGCTGAAAATTCAACAGATGAGTTGATGCCAGCGCCTATTATGCTTTCTCATCAACTTGTTAAACAACAAGCAGAGCTAATGCTTAACGGTGTCATACCTTGGCTTCGCCCTGATGCAAAATCCCAAGTTTCATGTATTTATGAAGGCAATCAAATTGTAGGAATTGATGCGGTAGTTCTCTCAACACAGCATGATGGTGACATCTCATTAGAAGAGCTAAGAGAAACGATACTTGAAGAAATTATTAAACCGATCTTGCCAGAAAAATGGCTGACAAATGATACTCAATACCATATTAATCCAACTGGTAACTTTGTAATTGGTGGCCCTGTTGGAGATGCTGGACTTACTGGAAGAAAAATTATTGTAGACACTTACGGCGGTATGGCTAGACATGGTGGTGGTGCTTTTTCTGGAAAAGACCCATCAAAAGTTGATAGAAGTGCAGCATACGCAACTCGATATGTTGCAAAAAATATTGTGGCAGCTGGACTTGCTGAAAGATGTGAAATTCAAGTTTCTTATGCAATTGGCGTTGCAGAGCCAACAAGCATTAGTGTTGATACTTTTGGAACTGGAAAAATTCCTCACCATGAAATAGTGACATTGATTAGAAAGCACTTTGATCTTAGGCCTAAAGGTTTAATCGCAATGTTGGATTTAAAACGTCCTATCTATCAACAAACTGCTAGCTATGGTCATTTTGGCAGAACTGAAGACTCAATTAGCTGGGAAAAAACTGATAGAGCAGAATTGCTAAAATAGTTTCTTTTTTAATTATTTTTTTGTATAATATCAAACTTACCAAGGAGCGTTGCATTGGGACTCTTCTCAATCAGGCTTGGTAACCAAAACGACGCTCATTTTTTTTCAATTTAATAGGAAATAAAATGAGCGAATCAACAATAGATAATACTGGCTTTAAAGTCGCTGATCTTAACCTTGACTACAAAGTTGCTGATATTAATTTGGCAGAATTTGGGCGTAAAGAGATTGAGTTAGCAGAAGCTGAAATGCCTGCTTTAATGGCTCTTAGATCAAAATACAGAAAAGAGCAGCCTTTGAATGGAGCAAGAATTATGGGCTGCATTCATATGACAATTCAAACTGCTGTGCTTATGGAAACGCTAATAGATTTAGGCGCTGAAATTCGCTGGTCATCTTGCAATATTTTTTCAACCCAAGATCATGCTGCATCTGCGATGGCTGCAAAAAATATTCCGGTTTTTGCTTGGAAAGGTGAAACTGAAGAAGAGTTTTTATGGTGTATTGAGCAAACTATTCTTCATAATGGTAAGCCATGGGATGCTAACATGATTTTAGATGATGGCGGCGATTTAACAGGAATGGTTCATGAAAAATATCCTGAAATGCTTGATAAAATCCATGGTATTAGCGAAGAAACGACAACGGGTGTCCATCGCCTTCTAGAGATGATTAAAAGTGGTGAGCTTAAAGTTCCAGCGATCAATGTTAATGACGCTGTTACTAAAGCAAAAAATGATAATAAATATGGATGTCGTCACTCATTAAATGACGCTATAAAGCGCGGTACAGATATGCTAATGTCAGGAAAGAAGGCGCTTCTAATAGGCTACGGTGATGTTGGTAAAGGCTCTGCTATGTCACTTCGCCAAGAAGGAATGATTGTAAAGATTACTGAAGTTGATCCTATTTGTGCGTTTCAAGCTTGTATGGATGGCTTTGAGGTTGTTTCACCCTATATCGATGGTGTTAACACAGGCTCAATGGATTGTATTAATAAAGAATTACTAAGCACTACTGATTTGATTGTAACTACAACTGGTAATACAAATGTTTGTGATTCGGCGATGCTTAGAAGCCTAAAAGCTGGCTCAGTAGTTTGTAATATTGGTCATTTTGATAACGAAATTGATACTTTATATATGCGTGATAATTGGAAATGGGACGAAGTAAAGCCACAAGTCCATCGTATTTATCGCTCTGAAAATAAAAACGACTACTTAATTTTGTTGTCTGAAGGTCGTTTAGTTAATCTAGGAAATGCCACTGGCCACCCGTCTAGAATTATGGATGGCTCTTTTGCAAACCAGGTTTTAGCTCAAATGCATCTTTTTGAGAAAAAGTTTGCTGACCTTCCTAATGATCAAAAAGCTGCGAATGTCACAGTCGAGATTCTTCCAAAGAAACTTGATGAAGAAGTAGCTGCTGGAATGGTTGGAGGCTTTGGTGGTGTAATGACCATTTTGACCGACACTCAAGCAAAATACATTAATACTCCTAAAGAAGGTCCGTTTAAGTCAGAGACTTATAAATATTAAGCTTTCTCATAGTTAAATAAAAAATGCGGGATAACTTTCCGCATTTTTTTTAATAGTATTTAATACAAAAATATAAATGCTAACCCTCACAAGTTGTTGGTGAGGTAAAATTTTTGTTATTGTTATTTTTAGTTCAAATTAATGTCAGCCTCAGAACTCGATACAACTAAATCATTTCAAAATTTAATCCTCAAATTACAAAATTATTGGGCTGAAAAAGGATGCGCTATTACACAACCTTTTGATATGGAAGTTGGTGCGGGAACCTTTCATCCAGCAACCTTTTTGAGATCAATAGGGCCTGAGCCATGGAAAGCGGCATATGTTCAGTCTTCAAGAAGACCAAGTGATGGTCGCTATGGAGAGAACCCAAACCGCCTTCAGCACTATTATCAATTTCAGGTTTTATTAAAGCCTTCTCCAAGTGATATTCAAGACCTTTATCTTGACTCGTTATCTTTTATTGGCATTGACCTAAAGATGCATGATGTTAGGTTTGTTGAGGATAATTGGGAATCACCAACATTAGGCGCATGGGGCCTTGGTTGGGAGGTCTGGCTTAATGGCATGGAGGTGAGTCAATTTACATATTTCCAGCAAGTTGGTGGCCTACCCTGTAAGCCTGTTTCTGGAGAATTAACCTATGGTTTAGAGAGGTTAGCAATGTACCTTCAAGGAGTTGATAGCGTTTATGACCTTGTTTGGACAGAAGGCTTAACTTATGGGGATGTTTTCCATCAAAATGAAGTTGAACAATCAAAATACAACTTTGAACTTGCAGATATTGAAGTTCTTTTTAGGCAGTTTGATGAAGCTGAAGCAATGAACTTAAAACTTATTGAGGAGAGCCTTCCTTTTCCAGCTTATGAGCAAGTTATGAAAGGTTCACATCTTTTTAACCTTCTTGATGCGAGGCGAGCAATAAGCGTCACAGACAGAGCAAGGTTTATTCGTAGGGTAAGGTCAATGAGTCAAAAAGTAGCTCAAGCTTATCTTGATTCTAGGGAAAGACTTGGCTTCCCAATGTTAAAAAATAAATCCTCATAAGTCAATGAGGCCCTTTCACTTCGTATATAGCAAAATTTTAGATTGGTCAGCCAGTCGATTTGCAATCTTATGGTTATCTCTGATAAGCTTTTTAGAGTCCTCGATTCTCCCATTGCCAATTCAGGACTTATTGTTGGCCTCTATGTCTCTAAAAAATAGATCGAAGGCATACTATTTTGCAACGATTTGTACTCTAGCCTCTGTACTTGGTGGAGTAGCTGGCTACTATATTGGAGTCTTTGCTATGGATCAAATTGGGCCTTTACTTGCTAACCTAGGTTACGAATCAAAGCTAGAGAGTGCGCAAATTTATTTTAATACTTATGGAATTGTGATTATTCTTATCGCTGGCTTTAGTCCAGTTCCATACAAGCTCTTTACTATTTCCGCTGGAATGATGTCCATGTCACTTATCCCCTTTGTGGCCTTTTCTTTAATTGCAAGGGGTGCTAGATACTTTTTAGTTTCATTTCTAGTAAGAAAATTAGGAAAAATGGCAGATCAATGGTTAAATAAGTATGTAGATTGGCTAGGTTACTTACTTATTATTATTATTATTTTATTTGTGTGGTATGAATACTAAATTTTTGACTCTTTTTTTACTTATTTTTCTTGCGGGCTGCTTTACCAATGATGCCGGTCAAGTTACTGTTGTTGAAAAGTCATTTAACAAAGTAGAGGCTTTACAACAAAACACTAAAGCAAAAACCAGTAATGCAAATGTTAACAATGACTGGTCTTTGCCTATTGACGCGTCAATACTTAAAACCTACTCTGAAAAAGACAGTCACTTTGGATTAACTTACAACAATTCTGCCGGTCAAGAAGTAAGGGCAATAAGAAAAGGCGAAGTAGTCTATAGCGGTGATAAAATGACAAGCTATGGAAAAATGATTATTATCAAGCATGCTTATGGCTTCTATAGTATTTACAATCAAAATCAAGAGCTGCTTGTAAGTGAGGGTGATATTATACAAAAAGGTGAGCTAATTGCTCTTACCAGCGACAAACCATTTTATTTCGAAATGAAAAAATACGAAGAACCTATTAATCCTTTAAAATATCTTTAATGAATGATTTTATCCAAAATATAAGTCCAGTCCAGATGTCAGGCGCACTATTGGTCCTTGCGGTTATTGCGCATATTGCGCTAGGGATAATCCTTAAGCAAATAACAAAACACTCTAGCAACACTAAAACACAATTAGATGATCACCTAATTAGTGCTATTTCGGCTCCACTTAAATTACTAATTTGGTATGGGTGGCTTTACTTTTCATTAGTAGAACTTACATCAGAAATTCCACCTCTTAGCCAAATTGTAAGTTACATAGTAATTGCGCCAGTCTTCATTTTGACTTGGGGAATTCTAAGGCTAATATCTAATACTGAAACTTACATGCTAAACAAAGAAGGTAGTATAGACAAAGACTCTGTTAGGTTGTTCACTAGACTAACCAAAATTCTTTTTGTTTTTGCAATTATCCTCGGTGTTGCCCAGTTCTATGGTTACGCAGTCTCTTCTATCTTAACTTTGGGTGGAGTAGGCGGTATTGTTGTCGGTTTTGCTGCTAAAGATATGCTTGCTAATATTTTTGGTGGCCTAATGATTCAAATGGATAAACCCTTTTCTACTGGGGATTGGATTCGAACTACAGATAAAAGTATAGAGGGTGTGGTTGAGAAAATTGGCTGGAGAATGACTCGTATTCGTACCTTTAGTAAGAACCCTGTCTATGTTCCAAATGGAATCTTTGCAACCATACCTATTGAAACCCCTTCTCGAATGACAAACCGTCAGATTTATGAGGTTATTGGTATCCGTTATGATGATATTGCGCAAATGGAAAGTATCATTGAAAAAGTTCAAGAGTTATTAGCTAAAAGCAAAAATATTGATCATAAGGAGCCGTGTCGAGTATATTTTGACGTGTTCAATGCATCATCACTTGACTTTGTAATTTGGGCATTCAGCTCATCAACAGATGCAACTGAATTTAAGACGTTTAAGGGAAGGCTTTTGCTAGATATAGCCCAAATAATTTCTGATCATGGCGCTGAAATTGCTTACCCAACTCAAACTTTGCATATTCAAAAGACTTAAATGAGCATCTCTAAATTATATGTTCGCACTTTTGGGTGTCAAATGAATGAATACGACTCAGATAAAATGGGTGATGTCCTTAAAGAGTCTCATGGCCTTGAATTAACTGAAGATATTACTGAGGCAGACGTACTATTGGTTAATACTTGCTCAATTCGAGAGAAGGCTGAGGAAAAGTTATTTCACCAATTGGGTCGCTGGAGGAAATTGAAAGAAAAGAAGCCAAACTTAGTAATTGGTGTTGGTGGCTGTGTTGCCTCTCAGGAGGGTGATCTTATTCTTAAAAGAGCGCCTTACGTTGATATGATTTTTGGTCCACAAACACTTCATAGGCTTCCAAATATGCTAAATGAAGCGTTGAATGAAAATCAAATAAGTATTGATATATCTTTCCCTGAAATTGAAAAATTTGACCACTTGCCTGAGCCTCATAGCGATGGTGCAACAGCATTTGTTTCGATAATGGAGGGTTGCAGTAAATACTGCACTTTTTGCGTCGTTCCTTATACAAGAGGAGAGGAAATATCTAGGCCATTTAATGATGTAATGCGAGAGGTAGAAATTCTTGCTAATCAGGGCGTTAAAGAAATTAACCTGCTTGGTCAAAATGTTAACTCCTTTAGAGGCTTAATGGATGATGGTGAAGTTGCTGATTTAGCTCTTTTAATAGCCATTGTTGCCCAGGTTTCAGGTATCGAGCGAATTCGCTATACTACTTCTCATCCAGTAGAATTTAGTGATAGACTCATTCAGGCTTACGCTGAAGTCCCAGAATTAGTATCGCATCTTCATCTTCCAGTCCAGAGCGGCTCTGATAGAGTTTTAGGACTTATGAAACGGGGACATACTGCAATTGAATATAAATCAAAAATTCGAAATTTAAAAAAAATTAGGCCTGGTATCTCTATATCTTCAGATTTTATTATTGGCTTTCCTGGTGAAACTGAAAAGGACTTTAATGACACAGTTAATTTAATTGAAGAGATTGGCTTTGATAAATCATTTAGTTTTATTTACTCTAAAAGGCCTGGGACAATTGCTGCAAGCTTTGACGATAATGTAAGCGCTGAAACTAAAAAACAAAGATTGATCATTATTCAAGATAAGCTTAATGAAAATACAGAAGAAATTTCTAAATCAATGATTGGAAGTATACAAAAGGTCCTTGTAGAAGGTAGCTCAAAAAAAGGAGCCACTTTATCAGGTAGGACTGAAAACATGAGAACAGCTCACTTCATTGGTAATGAGCAATTAATTGGGCAAATCGTATCCGTTAAAATTACTGACGGTATAGGAAACTCGCTTCAAGCAGAGTTAATTTAAAACTACAACCTTAACCAGAGTTTAGAATACCAATAATATCGACCTTTCTCTTTATAGGGCATAGTGCAGTTATAGCGACTCCTTCCTGCCAAGAGTGGGGCTTTTGATTGAATACTTACCGCCTTAAGGCCGCTCCAATGAAGATCTGCTAAATCCTGTCCAGAAACAAAACAAGAAAAGTTATTTTTTTCATAAGTAGTTAGTGGCCTTGAAAAAACTAAATCTAATAAGGGCTTGTAATCATTTGAAATTATTAAAGACTTAGGACTATAGCTTTTAATTGGCATATCCACAGTTTGAACTTTCAGTGAAAAGCTGTCCATTTTTGCATAAGGCCCTGACATTGAGAATCTAGGAAAATTTAAAAAATCACTGGCCTGACTTGCAACTCCAGACTGTTGTCCAAATGCAGTGTAGCCAAGTTCATCTAGATATGAATAAGTCTTATCGTCATACTCACCATAAGGATAAGCAAAAAATTTGTCATTAACACCCAACTCCTTTTCAATCCTGTCTTGGGCATAAGAGATTTCATTTTCTAGTGTCGAAGTATCTTGATTAACTAAATGAAGATGTTTATTGCTGTGGTTATAAACATCTATTAAAGGCGCCATTTCACGAAGCTGGTTCCAAGACATCATTAAATCATATTTTTTATCAATAGACTCCGTTGAAACAAAGACAGTCATTGGAAATTGATAATCAACTAGTAACGGAAAGGCCTCAGTATAGAATGACAAAAAACCATCATCAGCGGTCAAACTAACGCATTTATTAGGTAAATTTTCTTTAGCTTGAAGGCTTTCAATAACTTTTTTTAAAGGCAGCACCTGGTAATCATTTTTCTTTAAATATTCTAAATGCTGATTAAAAAGATCTGGTGGAGTGCTTGTAGACTTTGGCTCTTCATCTGAAAAACGATGATAAACAAGAATCACACAACCACTTTCACTTGCGTAGGAATTTAGTGGCAGCAAAAAGCTTATTAAAATAAATAACTTTAAAAACAAATTTAATATTTTCATAAGATAAATGATAAATTAAATAGTGCAGCAAATCATGCAACTTAACATTTGTTTTCAAAGTAATTCAGTAAAATAAAACCCATGAAATTTACACTCAACATTCAAAGCTCTGAGCAACTAGCAAATATTTGTGGAGGGCTTGACAAAAATATTGAGAATATTGCCACTAACCTTGGCGTTAATATCTCCAATAAAGGTTCAGACTTTAATATAAAAGGAGAGAATTCTGCTTTAGCTGTTTCAGTTTTACAGGACCTTCTTATTGTATCTGAAACTAAAGCAATCGACTTTAGTGACATAGATCTTTGCATTAAATCACTTAACAGCCCTAATGGAGAAGTAAAATCTGTCACCATTAAAACCAGTCGAAAACATATTCATATTAGAAGCACTAATCAGCAAAATTATGTCAATGCAATTATAGAAAATGATGCAGTTTTTGCAGTTGGTCCAGCAGGGACAGGTAAAACATATTTAGCCGTTGCAAGAGCAGTTGAGGCTCTTGAAAGTTCCGATGTAAAGAGAATAGTTTTGGTTCGACCAGCAGTTGAAGCGGGTGAAAAACTAGGATTTCTTCCTGGCGACCTTAGTGAAAAAGTTGACCCCTACCTTCGTCCAATCTATGACGCACTTTATGAATTTATAGGCTTTGAAAAAGTCAATAAACTAATAGAGCAGAGAGTTATTGAAGTTGCTCCATTAGCATTTATGAGAGGAAGAACCTTAAATGAATCTTACATCATCCTTGATGAAGCCCAGAATACAACCATACCTCAGATGAAAATGTTTTTGACTCGGATGGGGTTTGGTTCAAAGATGGTAATTACAGGTGATGTTACTCAAATTGATCTGCCAAATCCAAAACAATCAGGACTAACAGATGCAATCAAAATTCTCAAAGATATTGAACAAATTGCTTTTTGTAACTTCGATGCCCAAGATGTTGTCAGGCATCAACTGGTTAAAAATATTGTAAGAGCTTACGATAATGCATAATGATGGCATCTGACAACAAAATTATTGTTGGCCTTTCAGGAGGAGTTGACTCATCCGTTGCAGCTTTTCTTTTGCTTGAAAAAGGTTATGAAGTAGAAGCATTATTCATGAAAAACTGGGATGAAGATGATGACGATGAATATTGCAGCGCATCTCAAGATCTTGCTGATGCTCAGCAAGTAGCAGACCAGCTTGGGATCAAGCTCCATACGGTCAATTTCTCTCACGAGTATTGGGAAGATGTATTTGAGCACTTCTTATCTGAACATAAAAAAGGAAGAACCCCTAATCCAGATGTTCTTTGCAATCAAAGGATTAAATTTAAAGCCTTTTTGGATTACGCAAAAGATCTCGGTGCAAAAAAAATCGCAACCGGTCACTACGCAAGAATTGCAGAAGAAAATGGTAAGTTCCTATTAAAGTCAGGACTAGATGGAAATAAAGATCAAAGCTATTTTTTACATTTACTTAACCAAGAACAACTATCTCAAAGTCTTTTCCCGTTGGGTGAAATTAACAAGCAAGAGGTTCGTAAAATTGCAAAAAATAATAACTTTCTTAATGCTGACAAGAAAGACTCAACAGGTATTTGTTTTATAGGCGAGAGGCCTTTTTCAGAGTTTTTAACCACTTTCTTGCCAAAAGAGAAGGGTGATATTGTTGATCAAAATGGGGCCTTTATAAAACATCATGATGGGCTGCCTTTCTATACAATAGGTCAGCGTAAAGGACTTGAAATTGGAGGAGGTTTTAGCAATTCTCCTGAGCCATGGTTCGTTGCAGATAAAATTCTAGAGTCCAATAAAATTATTGTAGTGCAGGGTGACCACTCCTTACTTTATCACAACTCTCTAATTGCAGATGATATTCACTGGGTTGATAGCCCTCCCAAGTCATCTTTCAACTGCAGTGCGAAAATAAGGTATCGACAAGACTCACAGAAGTGCGATGTAAGCCTAAATGATGACCAGACTATTAGAGTTGACTTTATTGAATCACAAAGAGCCATAACTCCAGGGCAATCTGTTGTGTTTTATGATGGAGATATTTGCCTAGGTGGTAGCGTTATCAAATCAAAATCTAATGAATAAGACAGCAAAAAAAACGCTTGCACTAGCAAGTATATTTCAATCGACAGCTTTAGTGCATCAGCTCGCTCTGACAGGTAAATGTGACGTCCATACTAATAAAGCAAGCCTTAGCAGTATTGTTAGCGAAAGTGACTCTATTGATGAAATATTTACCTCTCCCGAGGACCTAAAGTTAGGCTTTGATTCATTAAAATTAATTCTTGAGAAGAAAACAATTGATATGCACAATGTTATGCTCTATGCAACGGCCCTAATAAATTTAGAAAAAAAATTAATGAAAAAACCAGATTTATTAAATCAAATTTCAAATGAAATTAGTGTTATTAACAAACAAGAATTTTTTGACATTCACCATAGCAATTCAATTGCTCGACTTGCAGAGCTTTATAAAAATACACTTGGAAGCCTCAATCCAACAATCATGGTCCGAGGTGAGCAAATTTATCTTTCAAACCGTCATACTGCAAACCATATAAGAGCCTTATTACTTGCAGGAATAAGAGCTGTGTCTTTATGGAAAACTCAAGGCGGTAATACTTGGCAATTATTGCTTAATAAGAAGAAAACACTTGAATGTATTAAATCTTTAGCAAATTAACCTAATGCAAACAAATGCTTGCATAAATCAAGTCGAGACTCTATAATTCGTGTTTTCGTAATTTAAGCATTAACTAATAAAATATGGCCAATTCAGCAGGATCAAAAAAACGCGCAAGACAAGCAGTAAAGCGCAATAAACATAACTCTCAAATTAGAGCAAAAGTTCGTACCTTTATTAAGAAGGTTTCCTATGCTATTGATGCTGGAGATAAAAAAGAAGCAACTAGTGGTTTTACTGAAATGCAAAAAAATGTTGATCAGGCTGTAAGCAAGGGTTTAATGCATAAAAATCAAGCGGCTAGAAAGAAATCTCGTATTATTGCTCAAATTAAGGCGCTATAAAATTTGCTTACTGCAGGTTAATATATCGATAGCAAAATCATTGCTATAATTAAAGCCCTCTGTTGAGGGTTTTTTTATATTCAAATTTTTTACTAATATGATTAATGAAAGCGACAAATCATTATTTCGATCTACTGTAGATCAACAGAAACCTATCGATAAAGATGGTGTTAAAAAAACTGCTACCTCTAAAAATGGGTCAAACAAACTGTTTCAAAAATATAGTTTTTTATATGAACCCAATATATCTGGCTCCGAAGCTGTAGTGCATTATAAATCTGGATTATCGCCAAAAGTTCTTAAAAAAATGAAACAAGGCAACATAGGCTCCACTCCATCAATTGACTTGCATGGCCATAAAATAGAGGAGGCATGCCAATCACTTTCTAAGTTTATCCATTTTCATTCAAACGAACGCTTTATTCATGTTATTCATGGAAAAGGTTATCACTCAGATAGTGGCCTCTCAATTATGAAGTCTCAAGTAGTTCATTATCTAAAGCAACACCCAGAAGTACTGGCATTCTGCTCCTGTACCCAGGAAATGGGCGGAACTGGGGCTGTTTTTGTTCACCTCAAAGCAAATGTTTAATATTGATGAAATTTATACAGTATCTAACTTCTTGAGGTTGTGTCGAAGCTCAATTGAAAAAAATGTGCCGCATTGCTTCATTCAAGGTGAAATTTCAAACTTATCTAAACCATCCTCTGGGCATTGGTATTTTTCATTAAAAGATTCAAGTGGTCAAATCAGATGTGCATTTTTTAGGTTAAATCAGCGAAAAGTTCAATTTAATCCTGAAAATGGAATGTCTGTAATTATTAGAGGGGCACCAACACTTTATGAACAAAGGGGAGATTTTCAGCTAATAGTTCAACAAATGGAGCCCGCAGGAATTGGAAACCTTCAGCTTGCATTTGACCAGCTAAAGAATAAGTTAAGGATTGAGGGATTATTTGAATTGGAGAATAAAAAAGATCTGCCCTTATATCCTAAAAAAATTGGCGTCATCTCTTCATCCACTGGTTCAGTTATAAAGGACATAATTAAAGTTTTAAATTCACGCTACCCTTTTGCCGAAATTCTACTTTATGACACAGTTGTTCAAGGTGAAAATGCGTATAAAAAAATAGTTAAAGCGCTTCAAGCTGCTGACAGTCAAAAAAATTGTGATGTTCTCATTCTGGCAAGAGGTGGAGGATCATTAGAAGACTTATGGGCTTTCAATGAAGAAGAGCTTGCTCGAGAAATATTTAAATGCTCAACTCCAATAATTAGCTCTATAGGTCATGAAACTGATACAACAATTGCTGACTTTGTTGCTGATATAAGAGCACCAACCCCATCCGCTGCTGCTGTTTCTGCAACGCCTGACCGCAACGTTTTAATCTATAAAGCATCTAAATTGAGAAAAAATTTGCAAGACTTAATGGTTCAGTCTTTGGGTCAAAAGCATGCATACCTAAATATGCTTCAGCTCAAAATTATTGATCCAAGTCAACAATTACTTCAAAATGCTCAAAAACTTGATGACTATGAGATGCGCTTATTTAGAATTACAAATAGCCTAATTGATAAAAATAAGACAAATCTTAATCAACAAATAACTCGATTAAAAAACTACTCAGATTACTTCATTAAACACCAAAAAAATCAATTAAGTAATAAAGCAAGTCTTCTTAATCTTCTATCACCTCTTAATACTCTTTCAAGGGGTTACACAATAACGCATAATGAAAAAGAAAAAGTTATCGTTTCATTTAAAAAAATTAATTCTGGAGACCTTATTGTCACTAAATTTCATGACGGTAAAGTCATTTCAAAAGTTACAAAGAAAGAGGATAATTAGAGCACATCAACACTCTAGTAAATTAAATTATGCAATCTAATGTTTCATTTTTACGTCGATTAGGCTCAATTACTTATGATCTATTGCTTGTATTCTCATTTGTATTTTTTATTGCCGGAATAGTCATTCTTATCAACCAAAAAGAGCCTATCACTAATAGTCTTTTCTTTTATCTTTTAACGCTTCCAGTAATCTTCTCTTATTTCTCCATATCATGGGTTAAAGGTAAACAGACTCTGGGCATGAGAGCATGGAAGTTTGAAATTACCCAGCAAGATGGTGAAAATGTCACTTATAAGCAATCTCTTTTAAGATTAATATTAGCGATAACTTCATTAGCAGGAATTGGCTTTATATTTCAGTTTTTTAATAAATATAAGCTTCCATTGCATGATTACTATTCGAAAACTTACCTTACTGAAATTCATAAATAAATGAGTAATAGATCTGCCACAGGACTAATTGGGTTTATTAATAGAAATAAACTTACTCTGGTCCTCATTGTTATTTTATTTTCTTTAATAAAGCAGAATATTTTTACTAATAATTTCCCATATATTGTTTTAAATAAACAAAAAATAATCAATGATATTCAGAAAACTAACAATAATTTAATAGATCAAAATACTCTGATTGAAGCTCAAATAAACAGCTTTACTGAAGAAGACTCAAGATTGGTTGAGTCTAAAGCTAGATTTAAATATGGCCTAATTAAGGAAGGGGAATATTTTTTTAAAATTAATAAGATTATCGTAACTGATAATTTAGAAGAAACTATTGATTCTTCTTTATAATTAATGGCATTATCTCAATCTTATAATGAAGCCTTTTGCTGACATGAATAATGATAATTATTACTTGGTAATGCCAGCTAGTGGCATGGGGAAGAGGATGAAATCTGAAACCCCAAAACAATACCTCAAGCTTAGTAATGGCCTAACTATAATTGATCAATGCCTTAAAACACTCCTAAAGATTGACGTAATTTCAGGCTTTGTCATTGCTCTTTCTGAAAAAGACACTTTATTTAAATCTTCAATCTATTTTAACCACTCAAAAATGTTAGCAAGTGCAAAGGGAGGGAGGGAAAGATTTCATTCTGTTCTAAATGCATTAAATTCACTCGCAAAGATTGCAAAACCTAATGACTGGATTTTAGTGCATGATTCAGTTCGACCTTGTGTTAAAAAAATAGACATTGAAATGTTGATTAATGAGGTATCAAATCATCAAACTGGTGGTATTTTAGCTACTGGTGTTGTCGATACAATTAAACAAGTTGCCATTGATGGAAAAGTGTCTACAATTGATCGAAGCAAACTTTTTAAAGCTCAAACCCCTCAAATGTTTCGATATGGAGTCTTAAAAGATGCATTGGAAAATGCAGTAAAACTTAATCATAATATTACCGATGATTCTGAAGCAATAGAAAACCTAGGTTATTCAATTAAAATTGTTGTTGGCTCTTCAAGTAATATTAAAATTACTCAAATAGATGACCTTGAGCAAGCGAACCACTACCTTCAGTAAATTATGACTATAAAAACAGGCATAGGACAAGACTCTCATGCATTCGAAAAAAAACCTGGAAAGCCTTTAATACTATCAGGCATCAAATTCGATCACTCTTTTGGCTTAAAAGGCAATAGTGATGCAGATGTTGTCTTTCATTCAATCACTAATGCTATATCAAGCATTACTGGTATAAATATTTTAGGGGCAGTAGCGGACAAACTTGTGCAACAAGGAGAAAAGGACAGTAGTAAATACCTTCAACTTGCACTTGATGATTTGCATGAATGGAAAATAAATCATATAGCAATATCAGTAGAATGCTTAAACCCAAAAATATCACCAAAAATTGATCTTATGAAACAAAAAATTTCTACTATCTGCAAAATAAAAATTGCTGATGTAGGTATAACTGCAACTTCAGGTGAAGGGTTGACCGCCTTTGGAAGAGGTGAAGGAATTCAAGCAATAACCATCATAACCGTTAGCAAATCATGACTCTAATAGACAACCCCACACGCTCAAAAATTAAAAAAATACACTTCATAGGAATAGGTGGCTCTGGAATGAGTGGTATTGCAGAAGTTCTTGCTAACTTAGGTTACGAAATATCTGGATCAGACATTCAGTCCAATCAAGCAACAAAAAAACTTGAAGAAATAGGCTGTAATATTAGCTATACGCAAAAAGCTGAAAATGTTAAAGGCAAACAAGCAGTAGTTGTGTCTTCTGCAATCAATAAAAACAACCCTGAACTCCAAGAGGCTAGGCATCAAAAACTATTAATTGTTCCAAGAGCTGAGATGCTGGGAGAGCTTATGCGCTTTCGCTTTGGAATAGCAATTTCAGGAACTCATGGCAAAACAACTACAACCAGCCTGATTGTTCATAT
Organism: Candidatus Pseudothioglobus aerophilus; assembly: GCA_014384565.1. GTDB lineage: Bacteria > Pseudomonadota > Gammaproteobacteria > PS1 > Pseudothioglobaceae > Pseudothioglobus > Pseudothioglobus aerophilus. The sequence goes on along the minus strand of JACNFO010000024.1, from coordinate 74,250 downwards.
AATGACTGAAGCAAAGCTTGACCCAACTTACATTATTGGAGGCATTATAAATGCAACCGGTATGAACGCCAAACTAGGAAAAAGTGATTATTTAATTGCCGAAGCAGATGAAAGCGATGCATCTTTTCTTCACCTTCAGCCCATGTTGAGTGTTATTACTAACATTGATGAAGACCACATGAGTACTTATAATCATAGCTATGACAACCTAACTGATGCCTTTATAAGCTTTACATCAAATCTACCTTTCTATGGAGTTTGTGTTGCTTGTATAGATGATGGTGGAGTTAAGGACATCCTTAAAAAAATTCATAGGCCAGTTTTGAGTTATGGCTTCAGTGATGATGCAGATGTCCAGGCATCAAACGTTAAACAGAATGAAATGAAAATGTCATTTGATGTTAACTGTAAAAAATATCAAAAAAAATTTCCTGTGTCACTTAATCTAATAGGAAGACATAATATCTTAAATTCTCTAGCTGCAATTAGTGTTGCAATTGAACTAGAAATAGAGCTTGAGGTAATACAGAAAGCATTGTCTCATTTTAGCGGTGTATCAAGAAGGCTTGATTACCACCAAAATTTAACTATAAATAATGATCTTATTCCACTCTTTGATGACTATGGCCATCATCCCAATGAAATCACTGAGGTTTTAAGTACTTTAAGAAATACCTATCCAGATAAAAGGCTTGTGGTTATTTTCCAGCCTCATAGATATTCACGAACTAGAGACTTGTTTAATGATTTTGTTAGCTGCCTATCTAAAGTAGATGTATTAGTTTTACTTAATATATATTCAGCCAATGAGTCGCCAATTAATACAATTAGCTCATCAACCCTTGCCGACTCGATAAGAAGAAGAAGCTCAATCGATCCAATTGTAGTTAAAGATATTGATGAAATTATTGAAATAATTCCAAATATAGTTACTGAAAATGATGTAATTCTTACCCTTGGAGCTGGTGATGTAAATAAAATCCCACACCAACTAAAAGATCATTTTCATGAATAAAAGATAATGCTCAAGTTTAATGAACCAATGTCAAAACACTGCTCTTTAAGATCAGGAGGAATATCTAGTGAATTTCTTAAGCCTGAAGATGTAAATGAACTCTCTAATTTTTTAAAAATCAATACAAAGCCTGTTCTAATGGTTGGGCTCGGAAGTAACCTATTGATCCGTGATAGAGGATTTAATGGCGTAACAATTAATACAAAAAATCTCAAAGATATTTATATTTCAAATGGATTAATCGAGTCAGGAGCAGGAACCTCTCTCGCAAAACTATCAAGATTTTCTCAAGCAAATTTAAAATTTGGAGCTGAATTCCTTAGCGCTATTCCTGGAAGTGTAGGCGGCGCATTAGCTATGAATGCAGGTGCATTTGGCTCTGAGATATGGCAATATGTCCATTCAGTCAAAACCATTAATTTATCTGGAGAGATTCAAGAAAGATTTCCCAAAGATTATAAAATTTCTTATCGATCTACTCTTCATAAATTTAGTGACGAAGTTTTTATTAGTGCTATTTTTGACTTTAATTTAAAACAGCCCAATGATAATGTTCGGGACCTGCTTCATAAAAGAAACTCGACACAACCAATCGGTTTAGCAAGCTGTGGGAGTGTTTTTAAGAATCCCAAAGATCATTATGCAGCTAAATTAATTGAATCAACTGGCCTTAAAGGCTTTTGTATTGGAGGAGCCTGTGTTTCAGAAATGCACGCAAACTATATTATTAATCAGGACAATGCAAGTGCTTCAGATATTGAAAATTTAATTACTCATATTCAAAGTGTAATAAAGAATAAACATAATATTGAACTTGAAACTGAATTAATAATCATATGATTGCTGTATTAATGGGAGGCTACTCAGCTGAGAGAGAAATATCACTTCTTAGTGGCAATGCTGTTTATGAAGCCCTACTTAAAAGTAATGTGGATTGCTTCTCATTTGATCTCACTCATGAAAATCTTGAAAGTCTTTGGGAAAAAGAATTTGATAAAGCGTTTATTGTCTTACATGGCAGGGGCGGAGAAGATGGCTACATTCAATCCCAACTTATAAAAAAAGGTATTCCGTTTACAGGATCTAATGCTATTGCATCAAATCTATGCATGAATAAAGCAACTACTAAAGATTTATGGAGTAGTCATAGCCTTCCCCTATCTCCCTCAATCGTGGCTATAAAAGGGCAGAATCTAGATTCAATAAATTTTCCTCTTCCATGGGCTGTAAAGCCAACTTTGGAAGGCTCTAGTATTGGTATTACAAAGGTTAAAAATCAGAATGAACTTGATGACGCTCTTAAAGCAGCATGGCATTATAATGATGAGGCTTTAATAGAACAATGGGTTGAAGGTGACGAATATACTGTTGCAATATTAAATAACAAAACGCTCCCAAGTATAAAAATTATTTCTGATCATGATATTTACGACTATCACTCAAAATACTTTAGTAATAAAACCGAATATCTTTGTCCGTCAGGTTTAACTATAGCGCAAGAAAAAAATATTCAAATGATAGCTTTAAAGGCCTTTAATTTAACTGGAGCATCTGGCTGGGGTAGGGTTGACTTTATTCTTGATAAAAATATGAAGCCATACTTATTAGAAATAAATACAGTGCCGGGTATGACATCGCACTCACTTGTTCCAATTGCAGCTAAAGCCTCCAATATAAGTTTTGAAGAATTAGTAATCAAAATCCTTAATGGCTAGAGAAAGAAAAAATTACGTAAAGAAACAAAAAAAACCTTTTAAGTATTTTTTAAACAAAATATTTAAATTAGTCTTCTATTTACTTTTTGCGCTTTCAATTGCCTTCTTGATATATCTTGTTGAAAAATCAACCCTACTCAAACCAAATATCTCATGGGAAATAAAGGGAGAATTGCAAGCCCAAGCTTATGAATATGATGAATTAATTAAACCTCTTCTTATCAATAAATATTTACTTAATCTCTCTCAAATTAAAAATAAACTAGAACAGAGTCCGTGGGTTTCAAATGTAGAAGTTGAAAGAATATTTTGGAATAGGATTCGAATATCATTAGAAAAGCATGATATTGCTATGCGATATGGAACTGATGGTTATATATCCTCTCGAGGCATATTATTTAAACCAAACTTAACAATTAACTCGGAAAAACCAATTGGAATAGTATCTGAATCAGAGGTTAAACAATTTTATTTTGACTTTACTATGTACCAGTCAATCCTTGAGCCGGTTAAAATTTCTCTTTTTGAAAGGACTTCCATTGATGAATTAACGCTAGATAACAATATAAAGGTTATTTTAGGGTATCAAAAACAAAATGAACGCCTAGAGTTATTTATCAAATCTTTTGAAAAACTAAAGAAGTATAAAAAAATTAGAACAAGAGGAATTTTTGATATGAGATACCCTAATGGCTTTGCGTTGAGCTATTCGCCATTATGACTTTGTAGCACAATGCTATGCTAATTGAAGTCCAATAGATTGAGATAAAACTAAAGAGAGAATCTAGATAGCTATTTTCAATTAGGCCTATCAATGAAATTAAAATAAATGGGCCTATAAAATTGATTAAAAAAATGTTTAAGCGAGCCTGCCATGTTACTTCTATTCTCTTATAGGGCACATCGTTTGCTATTGATACTAAATTAAGTGTTAATGGGATAAGTAAAAGATAAAACGGTAGCAAATAAATTGAAGCAAGTGTTACTGCTTGGCCAATACCTAAAAGAATCGCCAAAAGAAAGAAGCGGCCAAACCTTAGGCTAGGCAAAACAAAACCAAATCGATTTATAGAATTATTCCCTAGAATTACAAGTCTATATATATTTATTAATATTGCCATTGAGGCATAAATAAACATTAGGAAATAAGATATGTGAAAACTAATATTTTCTGGCATTTCGCTTCCAGGCTTTAGCATAGATAATAAATGTACCAGCTCAGGCAAGAATGGAAGAGCTAAAAGTATTGGGAAAATACTGGCCTCAAGTAACTTCTTCCAATTAGAAAAAGCAAATGCTAAGGTTGCTAAAATAGTTTTTTGTATCGGGATATTTGTCATGATAAATTTGAGTTAACCACGTTAATAGTAATAGTTAATTTATCGCCTGGTTGTAATATATATTCTTCATTTAAATCATTCCAATATTTAATTTCTGAAATTTTAACATTATACTTTTGGGCAATCATTGATAGGTTATCGCCCTCCTTTACCGTGTAAAAAATATCTCTATTAATATCAATTCCAGTATTCGTTATTTTAGCTAACTCTGTCTTGTTTTTGTTATCCCTTAAGATAACTAATTCTTTTCCAATAGACAAAGATTCAGAAGGACTAATTTTATTCCACCTTACAAGATTATTAATTGTGGAATCAAACTTAGTAGAAATTTTCCATAGGCTATCTCCAGCAACAACCGTATAGATAATTTTTTCTGAATTTTTTTGAATATTTAATCTACTTTTTTCCCGTTGATTATCTGACAAAGAGTAGTAGCCGTCTGATTTTTGAGCTAAAGGGACAATTAAATACTTATCAGCCCTTATGGCATCATTATCAAGCTCATTAACGCTCATTATTTGACCAATTGTTGTATTGTAATTTTGTGCAATAAGGCTAAGACTATCGCCTTGCTTAATCTTATAACGAGTCCAACTAATTTTTGGTCTTTGGCCTTGTTTAGATAAATTGTCATTAAAGCTATCAATAACTTCTTCTGGAAGCAGCATTATGTATGGCAGGGATTCAGGAGTTGCCCAGCGTTTCAATCCAGGGTTGTAGTTATAAATCTGGTCAATACTTAAGCCAGTCCACTGAGAAATAAGCGCTAAATCAAACTGTGAATCTAGTTCGACTTCATTTAAGAAGGGCTTATTATCAATCTCAAGCAGTTTTTGATTATAGCGAGAAGGATTTTTAATTACTTGACTAAGAGCTAGGAGCTTAGGAACATACTTTTCAGTCTCCTGAGGTAGATCTAAGCTCCAAAAATCTGTCTTTTTTCCAAGCTTAATATTTGTATCAATTGCTCTTTGAATTCTTCCAGGGCCTGCATTATAAGCAGCAATAGATAGAAGCCAATCTCCTTTAAACATTTTATTTAGATCATTTAAATAATTAGCAGCGGCTTTAGTTGAGGCAAGCACATCCCTTCTATCTGCATGCCACCAGTCTTCTTCTAGACCATACATTCTCCCAGTAGAAGGTATAAATTGCCACAACCCTGCTGCCGTTCCATGAGAATAGGAAAATGGATAGTAATCAGATTCAACAATAGGCAGTAAAGCAATTTCAATTGGAACGTTCTGCTTTTCTAGTTCAGAGACAACAAGATATAAAAAAGGCTCTGCTCTTTTTGAAATTAAAGATAGATACTCTGGATGATTACTTATCCAATCAATACGACTCTGAACTCTTGCATTAGAAACACTTTTAATACCCTGACGATTGGCAATAACTTGCCATAAATCATCCTCTTGAGAGTATTGAATAGTATTGACTGACTTACTCTTGAGGCTGGCTAAAGTTTGATTTTTATCAATGACCGATTGACAGCCAGAAAGAATCAAAAAGATTAATAAAAGAGCAGATCTCACTTCTATTTCTTACTTGAGCATTCGGGTGAATTAGGTGCAATCTGACGTTTTTGCCACTCTTCAGGACTGTAGGTATGCATTGCCAAAGCATGAATATGCTTTAACTCTTCAGCAAAAAGCTTATTAATGAAGCGGTGACGATCAATAAGCTTCATTTCATCAAAGGTTGGACTTACGACTACAATTTTAAAGTGCGACTCAGTAGCTGGTCCTGAATGCTGACTAGACTCATTACTAACTTCGCAATACTCTGGACTCAAAGCTAAATCAAGTTGATTTTTTAAATGATTTTCCATACTAGGCATCGTCATTACTCACATTTGCATATTCAAAAGAATCAGAAAAGAAGTTCTCTTTAACTAGTTGATGTTCAAGGCAGCTTTTAGCTGCAGCATTAACCATTACCGGTGGGCCACAAGCATAAACCTCAAAACCTGCTAAGTCTTCAAAATCTTTAATAACTGAGTCATGAACATAGCCTTTATTTCCATCCCAAGTCTCATTTGCTTCTGATAATACTGGAATAAAAGAGATGTTGGGGAATTTTTCACTCCATTCAGATGGAAGGTTCGAGTACAAATCGACTTCACTTCTTACCCCCCAGTATAAATAAATCTCCCTTTGAGACCCTATATTAATAAGGTGCTCTATTATTGCCTTAACTGGCCCAAAACCAGTTCCTCCAGCAATAAAAATGATTGGGCATTCGCTTTCTTCTCTTAGAAAAAAACTTCCTTTGGGGCCTTCAATTCTTAAAATTGATTTAGGGGTTAACGAATTAAAGATGAAGTTAGTAAGCTTTCCATTATCAACCAGACGAATATGGAGCTCAATCAGATTTGAGTTAGTTGGCGCGTTGGCGATAGAGTAATATCTTGAGTCAAAATCTGAATGCTCTAAGTCAAGGTATTGCCCTGCTAAATACTGCAAAGATTGTGCGCCAGGTATCTTTAATATTAGCTGGATTACGTCATGATTCAAATGATTAATTTGCTCTACACGGCACGGCATACTGCGAACTTCAATAGCTGCCAGAGAGTCAAGCTCATCAACTGCAATATATAAATCACTCTTTGCTTTACACTGACAAAGCAATGCCATATTTGAATCAATGTCATCAGCGCTTAGAACTGATGGGACCTCACCAGCATAATCAATCTCTCCATTAAGGATAACTGCTTTACACTGACCACAAAAACCATTTTGACAGCCGTATGGAAAATTAAAGCCGTTTGAAAGCGCTCCATCTAGAACAGATTCTTCATCTCCACACTTGAATGATTTACCACTAACTTGATTTAAAACCGTAAACATAGTTTTTGGAGATAAAAAATATAAAGGTGCCATTATAATGTAGGTCTTATAGTTATGAACTTACTATTATTATGGCAATTGAGCCAATAAATTTTGTAGTTTTTTTGATGGGCCCAACAGCCTCTGGAAAGACAGAGTTAGCTATAGAAATTAGTAAGCACATTAACTCAAAATTAATAAGTGTTGACTCTGCCTTGATCTACCGGGGTATGGATATTGGCACAGCAAAGCCTAGCAAGGAAATTCTTACAGCCTATCCACATGAATTAGTTGATATTTGTGAGCCTGAAGATAGCTTTTCAGTAACTGAATTTATATCACTGGCAAAAAAACATATTAAATCGGCTCTAGCAGAAGGTAAATTACCTATTCTGGTTGGTGGCACTTCTTTCTACTTTAACGCTTTAGAGCATGGTTTGTCTGAACTCCCTTCGTCTACTGATGAGTCGCGAAAACATTTTAATGACCTTTTAAAAAGTGAAGGCAGTGTAAAACTGCATTCAAAATTAACGGAAATTGATCCTAAATCTGCAGCGCGCATCCATTCAAATGACTCCCAAAGAGTAACCAGAGCGCTTGAGGTTTTTCATCTCTCTGGAGAAACACTAAGCAAGCTTCAAGGTAAAAAAAACCAGAATAAGCTCGATCTTAATATTAAAAAAATTGTACTCATGCCTGATAGAGCTATACTTCATCAAAGAATTGAGCAGCGCTTTATAAAAATGATTAAAGATGGATTTCTTGATGAAGTAGAAATACTCAGAAAAAATTCAAAACTCAATCTAGATCTTGCCTCTATGAGATCCGTTGGTTATAGGCAAGCTTGGAATTATTTTGAAGGAAATTACAGCAAACAAGAAATGATTGAAAAAGCAATCATCGCGACTAGGCAATTATGTAAACGTCAATGCACATGGCTAAGGGATGAAGATAAAGCTCTTACATTAAAAAAAATAGAGATTGAAAAAGCCGTTAAGTTTCTTCAAGAACGAAGCACTTAAAAACATCTCCACGCTCATTAAAATCACTAAACATATCAAAGCTTGCACACCCAGGCGAAAGTAATACTGCGCCCCCTTCTGCCATTGAAGTAGCCATCGACACCGCTTTTTTCATTGAATCAACAACTTCCACATGAGGGGCAGTAATTTGCTTTGAAAAATCACTACTGCACTCTCCAATTAAAACAACTGCATTAACTTTTTCATTTATTAATTTGAAAAACTCTGAATAATCCTCTTTTTTCGATATTCCACCAGCAATTAATATTAAGTTATTGTATTTTTCAGAAAGAGCATTAACGGCAGTTATGGAAGAAATTGCGTTGGTTGATTTTGAATCGTTGTAGTAATCTATATCGTTTATCGTTGAAACAAATTCCAATCTATGCTCTAAGCCTTTGAAGTCAATTGCAGCCTGAACCATTACTTTTAAGGTTAATCCAAAACGATGGCCTAACGTTAAGGCAGCTAATAGATTTTCTATATTATGTCTTCCAACAACCTTCAATTCATCACTTGTTAGTAGGAATTTGCCTTTGTGTAGAACTTCATACAAGTCACCAATTCGATTTGCACTGAAATCACACCTATCATCAACAGACTCAACCGCATAGAAGTTGTGGCCGCTCAAATCACTCAGCAAATCATCGTTGAGATTTATAACTTGAAATTTGCAATAGCTATAAATCGATAATTTAGAGGAAATATAATCACTAAAGTTAGAGTACCTATCAAGGTGATCAGGAGTTATATTCGTAATTACGCCAGCTAATAAAGAAAGTTTATTTGTGTAATCTAATTGATAACTTGAAAGCTCAACAACATAGAGTTCGGCTTCATCACTTAAACTGTCCATTACAGGCTTGCCAATATTGCCGCAAATAACAGCATTTTTTCCATCAGCAATTGCCATCTCACCTAATAATTGAGTTACGGTTGATTTTCCATTTGAACCAGTAATGCCAATAATTGGAGCGTTAGCATATCGACCAAATAACTCGATATCACTAATTATTGAAATATTTTTTTTGCGCATCCAAATTACAACATCTTCGGACTCAGCGACACCTGGACTAATAATTACTTCAGAAATGCCAGTTAAAATATGCTCATTCCAATCTCCAAAATAAGCATCACTAAGTAGACCCTCTTTTTTACTTACTTCAAGCATAGGAGGCTCTTGACGAGTGTCAGCAATGCGAAATGAGATTTCATTTTTAAAGAAAAAACGAGCTACAGAAAGTCCTGTAATACCTAGACCTAAAATAAGTTTCATGAAAACCTTGTGTTTTCGACCAAAATTGACTATATTTTACACTTTTACTTCACAATTTTATTATGCCTACAAATGTTCAGACAACTTCAAGCGCGATTGTAATAAATCGGACGCTAAGAAATACGTATCAGCTTTTATCAGCAACACTTCTTTTCAGTGGCTTAATGGCTTATTTATCAATGTATCTTAGACTGCCTTACTTTGGTCTTCTAATAACGCTTGGTGGCTATTTTGGCCTCTTATTTTTGGTGACAAAGCTTAGAAATTCGGCTTTTGGAATCCTCGCAGTCTTTGCACTAACTGGCTTCATGGGTTTAACCCTTGGGCCAATTGTTGGCGCATACACAACCGCCTTCTCAAATGGGGCCGAGCTTGTTGGAATGGCAATGACAGGAACTGCGGTCATCTTTTTATCGCTTTCTTTCTATGCTATTACATCTCAAAAAGACTTTAGCTTTATGTCCGGCTTCCTGACTGCTGGAATAGTAGTTGCATTTTTAGCGGGTATAGCAGCATACTTTTTCCAAATGCCTGCTTTATCTCTTGCAGTTTCATCTGCATTCATTTTACTAATGAGTGGCCTTATATTATATGAAACAAGCAATATTATTCATGGTGGAGAGACCAATTACATCATGGCAACGGTTACTCTATACATTTCTATTTACAACCTATTCTTAAGCCTTCTTCACCTACTAGGTGTGTTTTCTGGCGATGACTAGTGATAGATAGCGATGGATATCGCGCAAATGTTGGCATTGTAATTACTAATGAAAAAAGGCAAATACTTCTAGCAAAGCGCTTTAAACAAGATGCATGGCAACTTCCTCAGGGTGGAATTGACACCGATGAAACTGAGCTAGATGCTCTCTATAGAGAGCTTGAAGAAGAGGTTGGTCTTAATCCAGACCATGTAACTCTTTTAGCTAAAACTCCTAAATGGCTACGTTATGATCTGCCTACAGAGCACATTAGGCGTCGCCAAAAACCAACCTGTATTGGTCAGAAACAGGTTTGGTTCCTATTAAAACTTAAATCTGGTGATGACAATATTACTCTTGACTCACACCATGATATTGAGTTTGATGACTGGAAGTGGGTTGATTACTGGAAACCAGTCGATGAAGTGATTGACTTTAAAAGAGCGGTCTATGAGGATATGTTAAAAGCATTAGCACCAATTCTATTTGAAAATGAACATAGCATTCCAACAAAACTTTCTCGGCCTCTGCAGTTTACTGCCATCAAGCTTTATTAAGGCAGGTTTTTCTTTATAATCTCGACCGGTGTCATTATGTGTGCCTCTATAAGCTTTTGAGCAGGCATGGAATCCCTTTCAAGCACCAATACCATAAGCGCAACATGCTCGTTCTGATTTGCTTGCAGCCTTTCATAGTTAGTAACGTTTTCTTGAAGCCAAAGATTTCGGTATCGGGTAGATTTTTCATAAAGTGATTGCCTTATCTGAAAAAGCCTTGGGGAATTACAACCAGAAACCAATGCTTCGTGAAATGAAAAATGTCGATTTTGCCATTCGTCCATATCAATATTTTCAGATTTGCTATATTTAGCTAATAAATGAGAAGCTGCAATTATTTTTGACTCCCAAAAATCACCACCTTTTTTTATAGCCATATCAAGACATAAGCCCTCTATTTTTGATCTTGCCTGATAAATGTCAGTTAAATCATCAATAGATATATTACTAACATAAAAGCCTTTTTGGTTTTCAGAAACAACTAAATCTTTGGCAATTAGTTGCGATAGTGCTTCTCTAATTGGACTTGTTCCAACTTTATAGCGATCTTTTAAAGTTTTAATTTGTAATTTTTCCCCAGGTGGGAACACGCCCTGAATAATATCACTCGTTAATGCATCAAGAATTTTAGAAGCTGTATTTTGCTTAGAAGTATCCATTCACTATTTTTTATTTAATTTAAAGTTAGATAATTTACAATTTAACTACAGTATAGCTTGAATTATTTAAAAATGTAGTTATAATTTAATAATGTCGACATTATTGAAAAATACTTAATATATTACTATGAATTCAAAAAATACTTTAAATGTTGGTTTTGAATTGAGTCAACACAAAAATAACTCAAGAGTTCAGGTCCTTAAGCTATCAAAAAATACTGTAGAAAAATTTTCTAAGAAAATAGTTGATTACAATGTTCAATCAATTGAATATAAACCGTTTTTAAGGTTTTATCTTGCTAATTGTCTAAACAAGCTAACCGATGATACTTTAGGTAAATTTCTATTAAAAACTCTTAAGAATCGATCAACAGGGGCAATATTACTGGAATGTGAGCTATTAAATAACTCAACGCTTAACGGAATAGAGTTTATAGATTTTAATGTTCTACTTTCTACGGCAATTTCTCATCTTATCGGCATTCCAAACCTTGATTCAATGTCTGGCAAGTTTTATGCAAGATTTAGTGTTAAAAATGAAGATAATAGTGACAGCTACCTCCGTCAAGCTCATCGCAGAATGGAACTCCACAATGATGGGACTTATGTTGAAGAGACTACTGACTGGGTAATCATGCAAAAAATTCTTGAAATTGATGTCGAAGGTGGTGATTCACTTTTACTTCATGTTGATGATTGGAAAGATTTGGACAAATTTTATCATCATCCATTAGCAAAAGAAAATCTTCAATGGGGATCGCCCTCTAGTAAAAATATTGCTTATAAAACGTCTCATCCAATCTTTTTAGAGGAGATGAATGATGGAAAGCCAATTATGTCTTTTATTGATCAATTCGTTGAACCTTTGAATATTGAGCAAGGGCTTTATTTATATGAAATGGGAGAGTCACTTGAAAAAGAGACGAATACTTCAAATATAAAATTACCCGAAGGCAGTATGCTTATTATTAATAATTATTGCTGGCTTCATGGAAGAGACAAATTTATAGCCAAAAAAAACCTTCATAGAGAACTTCTTCGTCAAAGAGGTGTTTTTGCTGAAAATACTGGCGATAATGATAAATAATTTATTCCATATACACTTGTAAAAATGAATACGGAGCTAATGTTCGATTATGTTGTTTTAGGAGGAGGTATTGTTGGCGTTTCGACGGCACTTTCACTTATCACAAAACACCCTGATAAACGCATCCTGCTAATTGAAAAAGAGGAATCTTTCGCTCAACACCAAACGGGACACAATAGTGGCGTCATTCATGCTGGTGTTTACTATGAACCTGGCAGCTTAAAGGCAAAATTTTGCAGAGAAGGATTAACAGAAACAATCAAATTCTGCTTGCTTCATAAAATTCCATATCAGCAGTGTGGTAAGCTGTTAGTAGCAACTAATGACACAGAATTGAAGCGGATGAAAGAGCTTTATGAGCGGTGCAAATCGAATGATATTGAAGTTGAAATTTTAAACGAAAAAACATTAAATGAAATTGAACCACACATCTCTGGTATTGGTGCGCTTTTAGTCAAGTCAACTGGAATCGTTAACTATAAATTAATTACAAGGAAAATGTCAGAGCAATTTGAGTCATTAGGTGGCATGTTTCTTCTTAACACTAAAATAATTAATCTTAAAGAAGACGAAGATAAAATTCAAATAATAACTTCGAATGAAACATTCAGCTCAAGATACCTTGTTTGCTGCGCTGGGCTAATGGCTGATCGAATAGCAAAACTACTTAAAATTAAAATTAACTTTCAAATTGTTCCATTTAGAGGAGAGTACTTCAAGCTTCCTGAAAAACATAACAATCTCGTTAAGCATTTGATCTACCCAATACCTGACCCAACTCTCCCCTTCTTAGGAGTTCACTTAACCAAAATGATTGATGGAAGCATAACTGTTGGACCAAATGCAGTTCTTGGATTTAAACGTGAGGGTTATAGTAAGTTTAATTTCAGCCTTAAGGATAGTTTTCAACTATTATCATTCAAAGGGTTTCATAAAGTACTTATGAAAAACTTTAAATCGGGTTTATATGAAATGAAAAATTCAATCTTTAAGAGAGGTTATTTAAAGGAGGTGCAAAAATATAGCCCTTTGGTAAAACTTAGCGATCTCCAGCCATACCCTGCAGGAATTAGAGCACAAGCAGTTTTGGATGATGGCACACTTGTGCATGACTTTTTATTTGCTGAGAGCAGGCGATCAATCCATGTATGTAATGCACCATCTCCTGCAGCAACTTCAGCTATACCAATTGGAAGGTATATTACGGATAAAGCGACTGAGGCTTATAACAAACTAACTTAATTTAAAAAACTGCCTTATAGTCTCAGCAAACTGAGCTGATTGAACGCTTTCTGGCTTCGCTTTAAGCTTAATTAAAGCAGGGTCTACAAATTCTTTTGGAATTGTTATATCTCTTCGAGCTGCTAGAAGGTCCTTTGTGAAATCAACCAAAAACTCTGGATGCGCTTGCATTGTAAGAACTTTATCTTTAATATAAAAACCAGCATTTTCACAAAAATCAGATTTTGCATAAACAGTAGCGCCGACTGGCGCTTGAAGGACCTGATCTTGATGACAAATATTTAAGGTCACCTCCTCCAACAAGTTACTCATATAACCTGTTTTATTACTAATTTGATAAGTATGAAGTCCCAAACCCCATCCTTTTATTGACTTTTCAACATGTCCTCCAAGCGCTTGGGCAATTAACTGGTGACCAAAACATACTCCAAAGATTGGTAGTCTGTCTTTATAGATATTTTTAATCAGATCACTGACTACTGGTATCCAAGAGTGTCCCTCATAAACGCCGTGTGGAGAGCCAGTAACAATCCATCCATCACACTCAAGGTGATCTTTTGGAAATACTGAATCAAGAATATTAAATGTTTTAAACTCAAACACTTGCTCTTCAGAATTAATAAGCGCAATAAGCATTTCTGCATAAGTACCATATTCTTCAACCAAATCTTCTGAAGCCCTTCCGACTAATAATATTCCAATTTTCATCATATTCTTAAGAAATTAAATTTTTACTTTTTTCATTTTTTGTTTTGCCCTAATAACTAGATAATCATGCGCAATAGTCGCTGCAATAATTGCTGTAATTTCAGCATGATCATAAACTGGAGCCACTTCAACAACATCTGCACCAATAAAATTTAAATTTTCTAAGCCCCTAATAATTCCTAAGGCCTGGGCAGAAGTTAAACCTCCCGAGACTGGTGTTCCAGTTCCAGGTGCATAGGCTGGGTCAAGCCCATCAATATCAAAAGTAAGGTATGCAGGGCGATCTTTAACGACTTCAATTATTTTTTTAATTACTTTATTTACGCCATTCTCATGAACCCATGGCGCATCAAGAATAGTCACCCCCTTGGTATTGCTATTATGAGTTCTTATTCCAACTTGTATGGAGTGCCCGGTATCAATTAAATTTTCTTTGATGGCTCTTGAAAACATCGTGCCATGATCAAGCCTCCCATCTTCATCGGGCCACGTATCTGTATGCGCATCAAAATGAACAAGCGCAACCGGTCCATGCTTTGCAGCGTGTGCCCTTAAAAGTGGATAGGTTACGAAATGATCACCCCCAAAAGTGAGCATCTCTGCCCCAGAGTCTAATATAGTTTTAGCATGAGCCTCGATTTGAGCAACCACATTTCCATGAAAACCATAATCCAATTCACAGTCTCCATAATCTGTTACTGCTAATGTTTTGAAGGGATCGATTCCATCTGGAAATGCTAATAATTCTGCAAGCTGAACTGAGGCCTCTCTTATTGCTTTCGGGCCAAACCTTGCACCAGGTCTAAAACTCGTTGCAGCGTCAAATGGAATGCCGCTCACAGCAATATCAACACCCTTTAGATTCTTTGTATACTTGCGCCTTAAAAAACTAAGAGCGCCGCCATAGGTCATTTCATTGTCTCTGCCATAGAGAGTTTTTTTAGTGAAAGCTTGATCAGTCTTTATATCTTCAAAGTCATCAGTACTCATTAATTTTTCCTATATGTTGAAAAACTAGCTCTTTATTATAATCGGTCCATTAGCGAATAATATAGCATGCCAAGCTTCATACTTGGATTCCTAAGAAACCTTCCACCAGGGAAACTTTGCCTTGGAATCTTTGCCATAATATCAAAAGTCTCTCCATTTCCAGTAATTTTCTCAGAAACTAATTTTCCAGAGTAGCTAGCAAGAGCAACACCTTGACCAGAATAGCCCTGAGCAGATATAATTTTATCTTGATGGAGTGTTGTAAAGAATGGCAGGCGATTCATCGTTATCGCAAGCTTCCCGCCCCAAGCATAATCAATTTTTACGCCCTTTAAAAATGGATAAATCTTCTCTAAAGGCTTGGTGACTATTGGAATAATATTATTCGACAGTTCTTGTGAATAATTTTCACCGCCACCAAAAAGTAAGCGCTTATCAGCACTCAATCGAAAATAGTTAATAACAAACCTAGAGTCAGCAAAGGCGATATCTCTTGGGTTAATTTTTTTAACAGTCTGGTCATCTAGCGCCTCTGTAGCAACAATGTAATTGTTCATTGGCAGTATTTTTGATGTTAAGCTTTTTTCAAGATTACCAAGGTAACCATTACAAGCCAGAACAACCCGATCTGCTTTGATGGAGCCATCTTTAGTTATTACCTTTACATGGTCATCATTAATCTTATAACTTAATGCAGGACTATTTTCAAAGATCTTTGCGCCTGCTAAGATAGCAGCTTTTGCAATCCCAAGTGCATAATTAAGTGGGTGACAATGAGCCTCGCCTTCATCATAACTACCTCCATAATATGTATTTGAGCCAGTCACATCTCTCATTTCATTATCATTCAAATACTCAATGTCATGATAATCATAGTTTTCATTCATATGATCTACATATTGTTTTGACTCTTCGCAATATTTTTGCTTATGATTCGGGTGGGCAATACCTTTTTTATAATCACACTGAATTTGATATTGGTCAATTAGATATTTAGCGTGATATTTTGATTTCTCGCCAATCTCCCATAAAACTTTAGCATAATCAACTCCTAACTTTTTTTCTAGATAGAACTGATCCCTTCTCATACCACCAGATACTTGGCCTCCATTAGCACCAGAGGCTCCAGATGCCAGCTTGTTGGACTCAAGTAGGAGAACATTTACTCCTTCTTTTGCTAAATAAAGAGCGGTCGATAAACCCGTGTAGCCTCCGCCAATTATGCAAACGTCAGCATGCACGTCGCCAGTAAGCTTAGGTTGATCAATCTCAATATTTCGAGATGCTAGGTAATAAGATTGCACGCAAAGAAAGTATTTACTTAATTGATTTGGCAGTCAAATCAAGACACTTCCAAACCTTTTCAATTATCTCATCAATATGCTCATTAGTACAAATTAAAGGAGGAGAAATAACCATCTTATTTTTAATTGCCCTCATTACTATGCCGTTCTCATAACAAAAATCACGGCATTTTCCAACAATCTCTCCACTATTATCAAATCGCTTGCAATTTTCTTTATCTTCAACAATTTCAATTGCTGCAAGCATTCCAAGTTGTCTAGCTTCACCCACCAAGGAATGATTCTCTAAATCCTTCCACTTGCTTCCCAAGTATGGGGCGGTATTATTTTTAACTTGGTGAATTATATTAGTGCTCTCCATTAACTCAAGATTAGCTATAGCTGCAGCCATACAGGCTGGATGTCCTGAATAAGTATATCCATGATTAAACTCTTCCTTAGCTGAGGCTAATACATCCACAATATCATCATGAACAATAACACCTCCAACTGGCAGATAACCCGAAGTTACTCCCTTTGCAAATGCCATTAAATCTGGCTTAAAGTTAAAGTGTCCAGAGCCAAACCATTCCCCAGTCCTTCCAAAGCCACATATTACTTCATCTGCAACTAAAAGGATATTTCTCTCTTTACAAATTCTACTAATCTCTGGCCAATAAGTTTTTGGAGGAATAATAACGCCTCCAGCTCCTTGAACAGGCTCTGCAATAAATGCAGCAACGCGATCTTCACCAAGCTCGTCAATCTTTTTAGCAAGGCTTTGAGCCATCTTAATTCCGAATTCATCCTCATCAATTTTTCCACCTGCTTCGACGCAAGCATCATAATAGTAGGGTTGTTCTACATGTTCAATATCAGCAATTGGTAAGCCGCCTTGAGCATGCATGGCGCTCATTCCTCCTAAACTAGCCCCTGCCATAGTAGAGCCATGGTAGGCATTTTTACGACTAATAATGACAGACTTAGAGGGCTTGCCTTTTGCACTCCAATAGTGTCTTGTTAATCTCACAACAGTATCATTTGCTTCAGATCCAGAACCACAAAAATAAACTTTATTCATCCCTTCTGGAGTTTTATCCGCAATCATTTCAGATAACTTAATTGCAGAAGGATGACTAGACCCAAAGAAATTATTATAGTAAACAAGCTCTTTCATTTGCTCATTCACAGCCTTAATAATTGATTGTTGACCATAGCCCATATTAACGCACCATAGGCCAGACATACTATCTAAAATCTTCTTACCATCATTGTCATAGATATAAACTCCATCTGCTCGGCTGATGATATGAGTTTCCTCAGGCTTATTGATGTAACTTAAATCACTAAAGGATTGAATAAGATGCTTAGCATTTTTTTGTTGGAGAGCAGATGTGCTTATAGTCATTAGAATTCCTCAATTAAATTGTCAATAAATTAGCTAATAAAAAATATTGTGATCACAGATTATAATATAGATAAATGAGAATAAACGCAAGAACTTTTAACTCATTATGTGCAAATAAAATTAAACAATAAGATCAAGTATGATTACTCATTGAGAGATTCATTGAGCATTTCCATCCCTTCTAATATATCACTATGGATAGCTACTTCCAGAGCAACAGAATCTTTAGCTATAATTGCATCAATAGCTGAATGATGAAAATCTTTCAGAGTTTGAGTTCCTGCTCTACCTGCAACAATTCTATAAAAAGGTGAAAAACGTAACCATAAAGTTCTTACTAGTGGAAGTAGAACAGGCGATAGTCCAGCCTCATAAATACCAAAATGAAACTGATAATTGTATTTAATGTAGTCTTCAATATTTCCAGTTGAGATAGCATAATCAAGATTTTTATCTATATTTATCAGTAGTTTAAGTCTTTTAGAATCAATATGTTTTAAAGCAAGGACAGATAACTGAGGCTCTAAATTTAATCTAGCAATCATCAATTCATCAAACTTAGATTGAGACATCTGAGAGACAGTAATTCTTCGCTTTTCAGACATATCAAGAGCGCCTTCAGAAATAAGTCTCTTTGCAGCCTCACGTACAGGCATTGTGCTAACTCCAAATGAATTAGCAATCCCTCTAAATGTAAAAGAAATACCAGGAACAAATTCTCCTGTAAGAATTAACTGGCATAGAGAGTTGTAAACCCATTCATTAGTATTATGCTTTGAATCCCTTGGTTTAACTTTTGATAATATATCCTTACTCATATTTTATTAATCATTTATATTTATATTTATAATTTGTGATCACAAATATGTTACACTTATCTTATAATTAATATTAAATATGTTTGTAAAGATTATTTTTCCAAATCTTTTTTAAGATAATATTTATCGAATTAATTTAATACTAAAGTTATGGAAAATATTGCAAAAAAATTTTTAGAACTGCACTCTGACCTTGAAAAAGTTGAGTTTATCTATGTTGACTTTAATGGTATCCCAAGAGGCAAATATGCCTCACCAAAAACTTTAATTAAAGCTTTTGATGGTGGCCTTAAAATGCCTATATCGAGCTATGTACTTGATGTTTGGGGTGACAACCCTAAGGGAACTGGGCTGGTAATGTCAGGTGACGGTGATGCAATATGTAGGCCCGTTATAAGTTCACTAGCAGTCACGCCATGGAGTACTCGTAAGACAGCCCAGTGCCTTGTTAGTATGGAAAACGGTGATGGAGAGGCAATTTATGCAGACCCAAGGCAAATCCTATCTTCAGTACTTGAGCGTTTTCAAAAGCTTAATTTAAAGCCAGTTATTGCTCCTGAAATGGAATTTTATCTTGTTGATAAGCAATTGCAAAAAAATGGCCATCCACAAATGCCAATCATTCCAGGCACTAACAGAAGATATGAAGATGTTCAGCTTCTCAACTTGAATGAGATGGATGACTTTGAAAGCTTCTTTGCCCTAGTAGAAAAAAGTTCTCACTCTCTAGGGATTCCTTCTGAGACTGCCATCAAGGAGTGTGCACCTGGACAATTTGAAATTAATTTACTACATCATGATGACGCCCTCTTGATGGCTGATCAGGCCTTTTTAATGAAACGCTTAATTAAAAACTGCGCTAGACAATTTAATATGAATGCCACCTTTATGGCCAAACCTTTTTCAGATCAAGCTGGCAACGGTATGCACGCGCACCTTAGCATTATTGATAAAGATGGTAACAATGTTTTTTCAGTCAATAAAGATAAACAGCCTCAAGGTATCTTTGCGAACTCTATTGCGGGCCTTTTAAAGAATGCCCCTGATTTTCTTTCTTTTTATGCATCACACTCAAATTCATATCGACGTTTAGTTCATAATGCAGATCACGCTCCAACAACATTAAGCTGGGGTAATGAAAATAGGACTGCCCTAGTAAGATTGCCTGAGGCATCCTCAAAAGCAACGCGTTTAGAGTTTAGACTTCCAAGTGCAGACTCGAATCCTTACTTAGTATTCGCGTCCATTCTTTCAAGTGTTTTGTCAGGAATTACAAATAAATATCCACTTGATAAAGAAACTATTGGGAATGCTCATGCGCAGCATGAAGCTGCATTAGGAAT
Organism: Candidatus Pseudothioglobus aerophilus; assembly: GCA_014384565.1. Taxonomy (GTDB): domain Bacteria; phylum Pseudomonadota; class Gammaproteobacteria; order PS1; family Pseudothioglobaceae; genus Pseudothioglobus; species Pseudothioglobus aerophilus. The sequence goes on along the minus strand of JACNFO010000024.1, from coordinate 54,258 downwards.
AACCTGGAGAGAAGCTGTTCATAAAACAAGTGAATCCTCAGTAGTTAAAGAATTTTTTGGTGAAAAGTTTCAAAAATCCTATCAATGTGTCAAAGAATCTGAGATAAAAAGATTTGAAAGTACGATTACTGACTTCGAATATAACTCTTATTTAAGGCATCTTTAATATATGATTGAATTGTAATTTCAAAAAAAGTGCATATTAAAGAATAAACTTTAATATAATCCAGTTAGTAAAAATAAAATAAAAGGAGAGTAATAATGAAAAATAAATTAAATAATCTACTTATTGCTGGAGCGTTAACATTTACTGCTCAAGCTGTAATTGCAGAAGAAGTAGTTAATGTTCTAAACTGGTCTGATTATATTGATGAGCAGGTTAATGCAGACTTTACAGCTGCAACAGGCATTAAGGTTGTCTATGATGTGTTCGATTCTAATGAAGTCCTAGAAGCTAAGCTTCTTGCAGGAAGCTCTGGGTATGACGTTGTCGTTCCTTCGAGTAGTTTCTTAGCGCGTCAAATTGAAGCGGGTGTTTTCCAAAAATTGGATAAATCAAAATTATCAAATATTGGAAACATGTGGAGCGATATTGAAGAGCAGGTAGCACAATTTGGTCCTCTAAATGACTACTCTGTTAACTACATGTGGGGAACAACAGGTATTGGCTACAACGAAGGCTTGATTAATGAAAGGATGGAGAATGCACCTACAACCTCTCTTGCTATGGTCTTTGATCCAGATGTTGTTTCAAAATTCGCCGATTGCGGCGTTCATCTTCTAAATGCACCAACTGAAATAATTCCTGCAGCACTTGCTTATCTTGGTGAGGACCCAAGAAGCACTGATTCGGATGTTATAGCTAAAGCAGAAGCTGTCTTGACCAAGATTCGTCCGTACATTCAAAAATTTCACTCATCTCAGTACATTGATGCTCTTGCCAATGGAGATATATGTCTAGTTGTTGGCTGGTCGGGTGATGTGTTTATGGCTCAATATGCAGCCTGGGATGCGGAAAATGGCGTAGAAATCGTTTATTCGATTCCTGATGAAGGCGCGCTGATGTGGTTTGATCAATTAGCAATTCCAGATGACGCTCCTAATGCCGATAATGCACATAAGTATATTAACTGGATAATGGATCCTGAGCAAATTGCAACAGCAACAAACTATGTTTGGTATGCGAATGGTAATCTAGCCTCTCAACCTCTCCTAGAGGAAGATCTTCTAAATGATCCAGCGGTTTACCCAACACCTGAGGTTATGGAAGGTTTATACATTAGCCCAACATACGATTCCAAATCTCAAAGAGTGGTAACACGTACCTGGACTAAAGTTACAACAGGTCAGTAGCTTTAAACTACTATTACCTCCATGATGCTTTGCATCATGGAGGGTTTTTAATAATCATAATTCTATGTCTGAAACTATTAAAGTCAGCCCTTGGCTCGATTCAAGTCATAAACCCTACATTCAAATTCAAAATGTCACCAAGCGGTTTGGTGAATTTACAGCAATTGATAATTTAACTCTAGATATCTATAAAAATGAATTTTTCTCTTTACTGGGTCCTTCTGGTTGCGGAAAAACAACGCTCCTTCGAATGCTTGCAGGCTTTGAAAAAATCACTAATGGCAAGATTCTTTTGGATGGAGAAGATATATCTGAAATACCTCCTCACCTAAGACCAATTAACATGATGTTCCAGTCCTACGCGCTTTTTCCTCATATGACTGTTGAAAAAAATATTGCCTTTGGATTAAAGCAAGACAATCTTCCTGCTAACGAGATTAATCAAAGAGTAGAAGAAATGCTCGAGCTTGTTGAGCTTACTGACTTTGCTAATCGTAAACCTAATCAGCTCTCTGGTGGTCAAAGTCAAAGGGTTGCTCTTGCAAGAAGCCTTGCCAAGCGTCCAAAATTACTACTTCTTGATGAGCCTTTAGGAGCACTCGATAAAAGGTTGAGAGAACAAACTCAGTTTGAATTAATGGATATTCAGGAAAAACTAGAGGTCACTTTTGTTATTGTTACCCATGACCAGGAAGAGGCGATGACTGTTTCAAGTAGGATCGGCGTTATGGATTCTGGAAATTTAGTTCAAGTTGCAACACCCGCAGAAATCTATGAAGCACCAATTAACAAGGATGTTGCTGACTTTATAGGTGATGTTAATATATTAAAGGGGATCTACAAAGGACAAAATGAAGTTGGCACTCAGTTGTTTTCTGAAGATTCAAATTCAATTGTGTTTGCAACACAAGAGGTTGGCGCCTCAGTTGAAGATGAAATGTGGTTTGCAATAAGGCCAGAAAAACTTGAAATATCTAAAGTAGCGCCATCTCATGATCACAATATATTAAAAGGAACGATTGAAGATATTGCCTATGGAGGGAGCTTTTCCACTTACCATGTCAAACTAGATAATGGAAGAATCTTAAAAGCAATACGTGCAAATCGTGAACGAACTAAAGAGCACCATTTAACATGGGATGATGAAGTTTACCTTCAATGGGCGCCGCATTCTGCTGTGGTCCTTCTTTCTTAGCTTCCTGTGAAGCTTATGCAAACAAATCCAAATTTTTTTAAAAGTATCTTTAATGGAAGAAACGCCGTAATTGCAATTCCATATATTTGGCTGCTTTTGCTTTTTTTACTGCCTTTTATCTATGTTTTAAAAATAAGTTTTGCAGAAACAATTTATGCAAGGCCGCCATATTCCTCGCTTCTAATTTGGGGAGATTCATGGCTACCTTCAATTAAAGCAAGCTTTGATAACTATTTATTTCTTTTTAGTGACTCTTTGTATATTAAGGCCTATCTTTCAAGTTTAAAAATTGCCTTTATTTCAACAATACTAACCCTAATAATAGGCTACTCAATAGCTTACAGCGTCGCAAGAGCGCCCACCCGATGGCGAGGAATACTTCTCATGCTGGTTATTCTTCCGTTTTGGACTTCTTTTTTAATACGAGTCTATGCGTGGATTGGAATACTAAAGACGGAGGGCTTACTTAACTTAGCTTTAATGTCCATAGGAATTATTGAACAGCCACTCATGATAATGAACACTGATCTTGCAGTCTATATTGGCATTGTATACTCTTATCTGCCTTTTATGATTCTGCCTCTGTATGCAAATCTTGAAAAAATGGATATGAGTTTATTAGAAGCTGCGGCTGATCTTGGGTGCAGACCCTTTAAAGCCTTCTGGACAGTAACTGTTCCACTATCTCTATCTGGAATTATCGCTGGCTGCTTCTTGGTTTTTATACCAGTTATGGGTGAGTTTGTAATCCCAGATTTACTTGGCGGCTCTGAAACGCTAATGATTGGAAAGGTTCTTTGGACAGAGTTTTTCTATAACCGAGACTGGCCAGTGGCCTCAGCAGTCGCAATCCTTCTACTTGCAATTCTCGTTGTCCCAATAATGCTTTACCAGAGATCACAAGAGAAGGCAATCTCATGAAAAAGTTTGGTAGCTTCAATATTTTCTCACTGATTGTTGGTTTTTCATTTTTATATATACCAATAATATTATTAATTTTATTTAGCTTTAATGAATCAAGATTAGTTACAGTTTGGGGTGGTTTCTCAACTAAGTGGTATGGCGAGCTATTGCAAAACCAGGGTATCAAAGATGCCGCCTGGGTAACAATAAAGGTTGCTTTTTTTTCTTCAACTATTGCAACAATTTTAGGAACTATTGCTGGTCTGGTAATGACACGTTTTGGTAATTTTAAAGGCAGAACTCTTTTTTCAGGGATGATCTATGCGCCAATGGTTATGCCAGAAGTAATCATTGGGCTATCAACTTTACTTATGTTTGTTGCGCTTGCAATTGATCGAGGTATTTTTACTGTGACTTTGGCTCATATAACATTTTCAATGTGCTATGTTGCAGTTGTTGTGCAGTCAAGAATGTCAAGCTATGATGATAGTCTAACGGAGGCAGCGCTTGACTTAGGGTGCACCCCATTTAGAACGTTTACCCTAATAACACTTCCAATAATCCTCCCAGCAGTTATCTCTGGCTGGCTTTTATCTTTCACTCTGTCACTTGATGATCTTGTAATTGCGAGCTTTACTTCTGGTCCAGGCTCTACAACCCTTCCAATGAAAATATATTCGATGGTAAGGCTAGGAGTCACTCCTGAAATAAATGCAGTTTCAACAATCTTAGTAGGAGTTGTCACTCTAGGCGTAATAACCGCCTCATTAATTGGAAGACGACAGAAACAACAAACTCCAAAAGCGCAACATACGTGAAGAACATTTCAGCTCAATTGAACATTATAATTAGCACCTTTATAGTTCAATATAAATCCAAGGATAAATTATGCTCAAAAATACTAGCCTTTTAAAAGCTCACGGATACATCAATGGACAGTGGGTTGGTGATGATACAGAGTCACGCTTTGATGTGACTAATGCTTATACAAATGAAGTAATTAGTACTTTACCAGACATGGGTAAAAAAGAAACCGATGAGGCCATCGATGCAGCAAATGCCGCGTGGCCAGATTGGCGCAGCCGAACTGCTAAAGAAAGAGCAATTATCTTAAAAAAATGGTTTGATTTAATTATGTCAAATCAAGAAGATTTAGCCATATTAATGACAGCAGAACAAGGAAAGCCATTAGCAGAAGCTAGGGGTGAGGTTGGATATGGTGCATCCTTTATAGAATGGTTTGCAGAAGAGGGAAAAAGAACCTATGGCGATATAATTCCAACGCCCGCAAATGACAGAAGAATACTTGTTATTAAACAGCCAATCGGTGTTGTTGCTTCAATTACGCCTTGGAATTTCCCAATCGCCATGATCACCAGAAAATGTGCTCCTGCACTTGCTGCGGGTTGTCCAGTTGTCATCAAGCCCGCTGCCGAAACTCCTTTATCAGCGCTAGCAATTGCAGAACTTGCTGAGCAAGCTGGAGTACCCAAAGGCATAATAAATGTAGTTGTTGGAACTAATTCAAGTGAAATTGGACAAGCCTTAACCAGTAGCCCAATTGTTAGAAAACTTTCATTTACTGGCTCAACTGCTGTTGGAAAAATCCTAACACGCAACTGCGCCGACACAATGAAAAAAGTATCTATGGAGCTAGGGGGCAATGCTCCGTTCATAGTCTTTGATGATGCCGATATCGACTCTGCAGTTTCAGGTGCAATGATTTCAAAATTTCGTAATACTGGGCAAACCTGTGTTTGTACTAATCGCTTTTTAGTTCAAGAGGGAATTTATGATGAGTTTGTAACTAGACTTGCAAAAGCAGTTAAAACCCTAAATGTTGGAAATGGAATGGATGAGGGTGTTAATCAAGGGCCGCTTATAAGCCTTAAAGCACTTGAAAAAGTTAAAGACCACTTGTCAGATGCTATTGATCGAGGAGCACTCGTTGCTGTAGGTGGAAAGCCTCATAAAAATGGTGGAACTACATTTGAGCCAACAGTCATTAGTAATGCAGACAGCACTATGAAAATTGCAACAGAAGAAACTTTTGGACCGCTTGCGCCGGTATTCAAATTTTCAACTGAGAAAGAAGCGATAGATATGGCTAATGATACGGAGTTTGGATTGGCCTCTTATTTTTATACAAACGATATTAATAGAATATGGCGCGTATCTGAAGCCTTAGAATACGGAATGGTTGGCGTTAATGAAGGTGTCATATCTAATGAAGTAGCTCCATTTGGTGGAATCAAGGAATCAGGATTAGGCAGAGAAGGCTCGCACTATGGAATAGATGACTTTCTCGAACTAAAGTACATTTGTATGGGCGGACTTAAGTAAAAAAAAATTTAAACCTATTACTTTAATCAAGCTCAATAACTCTACTAACATTTTTAAACATGATTGCTAGTGCGCCTTTTCACTGGTTGGTATAATGGCGCATTTGAATTTACAAAATACAATAATGAAAGTTGGAATCCTAGGTCTTGGAACAGTTGGTGGTGGCGTTGTAAATGTATTGCAAAAAAATAGCGAATCTATTGAAAGACGCACTGGCGTTAAAATAGAAGTTGTTCTAGCAGGCGTTAGAGATGTCAAACAAAAGCGTATCTGCGATACCTCAACTATTAAATTAACTATAGATCCTTTTGAAGTTGTCAATCACCCAGATGTTGATGTAGTTCTTGAGTTGATTGGTGGAATTGGACTTACAAAAGAGCTGGTTGAAACAGCCATAAATAATGGAAAGCATGTCATTACTGCCAATAAGGCGTTGATTGCGAATCATGGCAATGAATTAATTAAACTAGCCAATAAAAAACAAGTAAGGCTTTTATTTGAAGCCTCAGTGGCTGGAGGAATTCCAATCATAAAATCTCTTGAACAGGGCCTGAGTGCAAATAATATTGAATCGCTTGCTGGAATCATTAACGGTACTGCAAACTTCATTCTTACTGATATGAAGGAAAAGGGAAGGGATTTCGATGATGTTCTGAAAGAAGCGCAAGCATTAGGTTACGCAGAAGAAGACCCAACTTTTGATATTGAAGGAATTGATGCTGCGCATAAGTTATCTATCTTAGCTGCAATTGCATTTGGTACTGAACTTCAATTTGATAAAGTTTCTACCAAAGGCATCAGCGATATAACCACTGAAGATATCATTCATGCTTCAGAGCTCGGCTATACAATTAAGCATCTTGGCATTGCAAAAAGATCTGGTGATGGAATCGAGCTTCGAGTGCACCCTACCTTAGTTCCAAATAAGCAATTAATTGCACAAGTCGATGGAGTGATGAATGCAGTTATGGTTAAAAGTGATGCCTTAGGAACTAGCTTATATTATGGCGCTGGAGCTGGTGATGAGGCTACTGCTTCTGCAGTTATTGCTGATCTAAATGACATCATTAATAATCAAACAAGTAACCATATCTTGGGCTGGAAATCTCAGCAAAAACTTCCTGTAATTAAAAGTGATGATATTCATAGTGAATTCTTTTTAAGGCTATTAGTGAGTGACATTAAAGGGGTTCTTGCTAAAGTTACAGGCATATTTAATGACCATAATGTTAGTATAGATGCGCTAATTCAAAAGCAAGCCGATGAGAACAATAACGCTCATATTGCAATAACAACTGATAAAGTTAGCACTAAAACGGTCATGAGTATCAAAAAATCGATTGAAGCGAGCGACTTTAATCAAGCAGAAGTTCAAATTATTCATATTGAATTACTAGACTAAACCAATTGAGAGAACTATGAGATATACAGGATTAATTGACAAATATAGAGATACTCTACCTGTCAGTGACAACACTCGTATCATAAGTCTTGGTGAAGGCAATACACCATTAATTAGACTTGAAAATATCCCATGTGAAATGGGGACGCAAGTTGAACTCTATATAAAGTACGAAGGATTAAATCCTACAGGTTCATTTAAAGATCGCGGAATGACTATGGCAGTTACAAAGGCTGTGGAAAGTGGCTCAAAAGCAATTATTTGCGCATCAACTGGAAATACGTCAGCTGCTGCTGCTGCCTACGCTGCAAGAGCAGGAATTAAGGCATTTGTTCTCATTCCAGAAGGAAAAATTGCGCTAGGTAAATTAGCGCAAGCAATGATACATGGCTCTACTATTATTCAAATTAAGGGTAACTTTGATGACGGCATGCAGCTCGTTAAAGAGGTTGCTGAATTTGCACCCGTCTCAATAGTCAACTCAATCAACCCTTTTAGGCTGCAAGGTCAAAAAACTGCAGCATTTGAAATTATTGAAGAGCTCGGTCATGCTCCAGATTACCACTGCCTCCCTGTTGGTAATGCAGGAAATATTACTGCGCACTGGATGGGCTATACAGAATATCACGAGAAAGGAAAAGCAGATTCAACACCTGTCATGCTCGGTTATCAAGCTGAAGGTGCTGCTCCATTTATTCACGGTTCGAGAGTTCATAATCCAGAAACTATTGCGACTGCAATAAGAATTGGAAATCCTCAAAGCTGGGATCAAGCTTTAAAACTTAGTAAAGAATCGAACGGATGGTTTGATGCATTTTCAGATGAAGAAATTTTAGCAACACAAAAGATGCTGACTGAAAAGGAAGGGATTTTTTGTGAGCCTGCCTCTGCAATATCAGTTGCAGGAGCTCTAAGAGATATAAAATCAGGAAAAATACCTGATGGCTCGAGCGTTGTATGTACTCTTACAGGTCATGGACTTAAAGACCCAGACACTGCAATTGCTCAATGCGACACAAGTGCAATGATTAATGTGAATCCAACACTTGAGGAAGTAAAAAAAGCCATCTTAAACAATATGTAGTTCTAAGGGCTTTAAATTTATGATAATAACTATCAAATTATGAGCAATAATAACTATTTAACAATTGATCAATGCATAGGAAAGACTCCTTTAGTTAAACTGCAAAGATTAAATCCAAATCCTTCTAATATAATTCTTGGTAAACTCGAAGGCAACAACCCAGCTGGATCCGTTAAAGATCGCGCCGCCTTTAATATGATTACTGAGGCAGAAAATAGGGGCGAGATTCATCCTGGAGACACTCTTATTGAAGCAACTAGTGGAAACACAGGCATTGCCCTAGCTATGGTTGCAGCTATTAAGGGCTATAAGATGATTCTAATTATGCAAGAAAATCTATCGCAAGAGAGAAGAGATGCGATGACCGCATATGGCGCAGAATTGATTTTAGTGACCAAAGAGCTTGGGATGGAAGGAGCACGTGATCTTGCAAATCAAATGAGTATAGAAAATAAAGGCCTTCAGCTTAACCAATTTTCTAATCAAGATAATCCAAGCGCTCACTATGCCTCAACTGCCAGAGAAATTTGGAATGATACAAATGGAAAAATTACACATTTCGTAAGCTCCATGGGTACTACGGGCACCATTATGGGGGTTTCAAGGTATCTCAAAGAAAAAAATCCAGCAATACAAATCATAGGTATTCAGCCTGATGATGACTCACACATTCCAGGAATTAGGAGGTGGCCTAAAGAGTATCTCCCCACTATCTTTGACTCAACCAGGGTGGATAAAATTATGGATATCTCGCAATCAAGTGCAGAGCAAGCAACAAGGGATCTTGCAACTCGTGAAGGCATCTTCTCTGGCGTATCAGCTGGAGGCGCAGTAGCTTCAGCAATCGAGCTTTCTAAACAGGTTAATAATGCCGTTATTGTTACAATTATTTGTGATCGCGGTGATCGCTATCTTTCTACAGGTGTTTTTAAAACCTAGAATATAAACTTTTATATGTTTCTATCTGTTTTGAATGCTAATTTTCTTCAAAAATATGTGTACAATTGTAAATTCGTAAATTATTTAAATATAAATAGGAGAGACAAATGAGTATTAAGCTAGGCTTTAAAAAGTCGTCGATTGCATTTGCAGTCGCGCTATTATCATTAAACATGACAGTTCAAGCAGGTGCAGTTTATGATTATATTAAATCAAACAATGAATTGATGATTGCAACTGATGCAAACTGGGCACCATATTCATACATTAACGATGCTGGCGAAATGGAAGGCTTTGACGTTGATGTTGGTAGAGAAATTGCTAAGCGTATGGGCGTAGAAGCTCGCTTCATTACTCCTTCATGGGATATTATAACTTCAGGTAACTGGAATATGCGTTGGGACGTATCAGTGGGCTCTATGACGCCAACAGAAACTCGCTCGGAAGTACTCAACTTCCCGGCAGTTTATTATTACACTCCAGCTGGTTTTGCGGTTCACACAGATTCACCTATAACAACATTGGCCGGTTTAAATGGAAAGAATGTTTGTACTACAGCAGCCTCAACTTGGGAAATGTATCTTGAAGGAAGTCTAGATATGATTGACGCTCCAGCATTTAAATATAAAGTTACGCCAGGAACAATTACTTCGCTTGCTGACGGTCATACATGTCTGGATGACACTCGACTAGGTGCTGGTGTTCGTAATGACGGTATTATTGATTCTATTCCGATGATTCAAGGCGCTATAGAAGATGGATACCCAATTCGTTTCTTGGGTGACCCTGCTTTCTTTGAGCCTCTTTCAGTAGCAACTGACAAAGGTAATGATGACCCTGAGTTAGATGCAGAGATTGCTAGAATTATTGCTGCTATGAAAAAAGACTACACATTGACAATGATGTCAATGAAGTGGTTTAAAAACGCAGATGGTAGTTCAAATGACTACACTATTGCGTTTTAATTAGAGCATTTAGTTATAAGTTTTAATTAAGCTTTAGAGAAAGGTATGTTCGTTGATACCGTTATTGAAGATAAGTCGCTGCACAAACCAGCGTTCCTTTTAGGATTATCAATAGCGGTATTGGCGTTTTTCTTTGCCTTTAATCTTACCGACACCATATTTGGAGAATTCCTCAGCCCAGTTATTGGAAATCCAAAAGAAAGCGGGTTTTTTGGACGACTGGTTGTTTCGTTTGTACTTTCAATAATATTTGTCCTAAATTTATTATTAATTAGCTTTGCTAGGTTGAAAATTCAAATACTCATTGTTTGGATTGAATTGTTTTTTCTTTTTCTTGCTTTTGCCTACTCTTTTGATCTTGAGTTAGCCTATATATTTATCGGCGAGCCAAGCAAACTTTGGCTTATGATTTCCAAGGGTCTTTTTACTACGATTTATATATCAGCAGTTTCAATTGCAATTGCTACTGCTATAGCAATCGTTGGAGCTATTGCTAAACTTTCAAATAATGGCTTTGCTTATGCGATAGCAAGTTTTTATACGTCTTTATTTAGAGGACTCCCTCTTCTTCTACAAATTTATCTAATTTATATGGGTCTTCCTCAACTAGGATTCATGATTGATGCTATTCCTTCTGGTATTGCAGCTCTGTCACTTTGTTATGGTGCCTACATGACGGAGATTTTTCGTGCAGGTATTCAAAGCATACCAAAAGGGCAATGGGAGGCCTCAAGAGCATTGGGCTTTAAGTTTGGGCTGATACTTCGAAAAATTATATTACCCCAGTCAATACCAATTATAGTTCCACCAACCGGCAACCAATTTATTGCAATGCTTAAGGATAGTTCTTTAGTCTCTGTTCTTGGGATTTGGGAGTTAATGTTCATGGCCAAAAAAATAGGCGCGAAAGATTTCAATAATTTAGAAATGTTACTTACAGCTGCAATGATTTATTGGGCCCTGACAATCATTCTTGAAATGATTCAAGCGCGCATTGAAAGAAAATACCAACAGAAGGCTTGATTGTGAGTGCTAAAACTAAAATTGAAAACCCTGTTATATCACTGGATGGTGTCAGCAAATGGTATGGGGATTTTCAGGCACTTAAAGATATAAATCTTGAAATAAATCTAAAAGAAAAAATTGTCATCTGTGGCCCATCTGGTTCAGGAAAATCGACTCTAATTCGATGCCTAAATCGACTTGAAGCTCATCAAGAAGGTCAAATTCATGTTAGCGGAGTTGAGCTTCATGAAACCATGAAAGATGTTGATATTGTTCGACGAGACATTGGAATGGTATTTCAAAATTTTAATTTATTCCCACACTTAACTGTCCTTGAAAACTGCATGGCTGGTCCAAACTGGGTCAGAGGAATTGATAAAAAAGAAGCGGAAAAAAGAGCGGTTGCAATGCTTGAACAAGTCAAGATCCCAGAGCAGGCGGACAAATATCCAGATCAACTATCTGGTGGTCAGCAGCAGCGAGTTGCTATTGCTAGAAGCTTATGTATGGAGCCTAAAGTCATGTTATTTGATGAGCCAACTTCGGCGCTAGACCCCGAAATGGTTTCAGAAGTTTTAGATACCATGGTCGAGCTTGCAACTAGCGGCATGACAATGATTTGCGTTACTCATGAAATGGGCTTTGCAAGGCAAGTTGCAGACAGGATAATATTTATGGCAGACGGGGAGATTGTGGAGCAAAATACTCCAGACGAATTCTTTAATAACCCAAAAAGTGATCGAACTAAAACTTTTTTAGACCAAATTCTTATCTAATAATTTAAATATTTTTAAAATAATCTTTAAAGGCATTAATAACCACCAAAATATCTTCTTTACTAATTCCTAAGTGGCATACTAGCCTTCCTCGATCAAGATTAGAAATTATAATATTTCTATCAAAAAGATGTCTTTCTAAGCTATCTCTGTGCAGTTCTGGACAATCCACAAAAACCATATTTGTTTGATTTTCACCATAGTCTATAGTTAATTCAGAAACTGATGACAGGCCACTAGCAAGATATTTTGCATTATCATGATCCTCTTGAAGCCTCTTTATATTATTCTTTAAAGCATACATTCCATAAGCAGCGATAACGCCAACTTGTCTCATGCCGCCGCCAAGCATCTTTCGTAATCGCAAGGCTTTATTAATGGTAGCTTGATCACTTACTAAAAGAGACCCAATTGGTGCGCCTAAGCCTTTTGATAAACATATTGATATACTGTCAAAACTTTCTGTCAAAGCCTTCATTGTTAGACCTGAGTGTATATGTGCATTAAATAAGCGAGCGCCATCCAAATGTACTTTTAAGCCTTTACTATGTGCAGCTTTTGCCAATGCATCAAGTTCCTTTTGAGGTTGAACTTTTCCAGAAAAAGTGTTCTCTAAACAAAGAAGTTTTGTTACGGCATAGTGAGGATCGTTAGCTTTAATCTGACTGAGCATATCGCTTACTTTCATAGATCCAGATGCTGAAGTATCAATAGGGCAAATCCCCACACCTCCCAAAACTGAAACGCCTCGAGCCTCATAAACATTTGTATGATAATGCCTACCAATCAAAACTTCATCGCCTCTTTGACAATGGGCGAGCATAGCAGTTAAATTACTTTGAGTGCCACTAGGAAAAAATAAGCTTGCTTCTTTTCCTAAGAGATTTGCTGCATATTCTTGCAGTTCGATTACTTCGATATCCTCTTCATAAACATCATCTCCAAGCTTGGTATTATTGATACTTGCAAGCATTTCATGGGATGGCAAAGTAACTGTATCACTTCGAAAATCTATTGGACTCTCTAATTTCTCTTGGTTATTTATATTTTTCTTATATTGGCTCATAACTGTTTTACACTTAAGGTTGGTATTCTGGATAGGCTAAAGTGGCTACGAGATGGGTTCTAGACTCATCTCCACCATTAAGGGCGGTGTGGTAACCCCTCGTATCCGTAAAATATACGGAGCCATCAGCAGGAAGGTGGGTGCAGTGATGGTTTACTATAAATAAAGCACCAGGGTTTGTATAAATTGGAATATGTATCCTTGGCTCAGGATCTCTATGCCATGAATTGCAATTAAAGCTATCTTTTTCTAATATGCGAACCCTTCCAATAGGGTAACGAACTGATAGCTCCTTGTGAATAGTTTCAAAATAAGTACCCTTAAACACTTCAACAAGCTCAGTAAATGAAGCCTCATCAACTAACTCATCCTTGGCTATCTCTTCATAGCTATCATCTAAGCGAGTATAGTAGCGACCCACAAGGTTATTATCAGACTCAACAGAGCTATTCTTTCTGCGAGTCATCGCAAGAGCGTGAAAACCTGACGCAGCAGTTTTAAACTCTGACATAGCTTTAACTTCATCAAGTGCTTCGCGCATTTGATTAATATCAAACTTAAGATTTAATTTGATAATGTGCTCATTGCCTTTAAAAGAAGCAACTGATTCAATATCAACTTTTTTATTGATATATGAATTTAACTCTTTTGTGTCTTGCGAGATACTCATCAGTTAATTTTTTTTGTGATAAAGATTTAAATTATATAAGTAAATTTTTAAAAAGGCTTAACAACAACAAGAATAACAATACCAAAAAGAAGTAAAACTGGAAACTCATTAAACCATCGATAAAAAGCATGGCTCCGTGTATTTTTATCTTCAGCAAACACTCTCACCAAATGGCCGCAATAAAAATGATACGCAATTAGAATGACAACTAAAGCTAGTTTAAGCTGAAGCCAATATTGATCAGCATAGACTTCCCAAGCATAGCCATAGAGCATCCAAGCGCCCATAAGCGTTGTAATAACGAAGCTTGGCATCATAATGCCTCTATATAGTTTTCGCTCCATTACTTTGAAGCGCTCTATACTAATCTCATCAGTTGCCATAGCATGGTAAACAAAAAGTCGCGGCAAATAAAACAGTGCTGCAAACCAAGTTATTACCGTCAAAATGTGAAAAGCCTTAATCCAAAGCATTTGAACTCCAAAATAGTTACATAATACCGTCAGAATACAATGAAGTTATATGAAACACTATCTATTGATTAACGGTTATTATGTTGATTGACATAGTAAAATTTACCTAGTCTTTATAATTGAACTTTAATGCTAAACTTTTTTAAAAAAAATAAAAGCCCTAAGTCTGAAGGTGAGACAAAAAAACCTTCACTAAAAGATCGGCTATTTAAATCCAAAACTAAACTTGGAGATGGTCTTTCATCCCTTCTTATGGGTAAAAAGAAAATAGATGAAGCACTTCTTGAAGATTTAGAAATGCTTTTAATTGGAGCAGATATAGGTATTCAAACAACTGATAAGGTTATTGAATCTGTGAGAAAAAAAGCATCTAGAAAAGAACTTAAGGACAGTGATGGTCTTTATGAACTTATAAAAATTGAACTTGAATCATTCTTAATTACAGAAAATTTACTACAAACAAATGTTGATAAAACTTTTGTTATTCTGGTTGTTGGTATCAATGGCGCTGGAAAAACTACCACGATTGGTAAGCTTGCTAAGCTATTTCAAAGTGAGGGAAAATCTGTAATGCTTGCAGCTGGAGACACTTTTCGTGCTGCTGCTGTTGAGCAGCTTCAGGTTTGGGGTCAGAGGAATGATATTCCAGTCATCGCTCAAAAAACAGGGGCAGACGCAGCCTCGGTTGTATATGACGCTTACCAGTCAGCGATTGCTAAAAATATTGATATATTAATTGCAGATACTGCAGGAAGACTTCATACACAAGACAACTTAATGCAAGAACTTGAAAAAATTAAGAGAGTACTTAAAAAGCATAATGAAGATGCGCCACACGAAACTCTCTTAGTTATCGATGGTGGGTCTGGTCAAAATGCGATTCAACAAGCAAATGAATTTCATAAATCCATTAACCTATCAGGACTCGCTGTCACTAAACTTGATGGAACAGCCAAAGGTGGAGTTTTATTTGCAATTTCAGATTCTCTTAAACTGCCTATTCGTTTTATTGGAGTTGGCGAAGCAATCGATGATTTAAAACCTTTTAATGCAAAAGATTTTGTTGATGCATTATTTGATTAGTTAACTTATTTATGATTTTATAGAGCAACTGATAGTGTCAATCTTCTTAGCAAGCTCAGTATCAAGCTTTGTTATTCCGCCCTCACTATGAGTAATCAAATTAATCTCAACTCTATTATAAACATTTGACCATTCTGGGTGATGATCCATTGCCTCTGAGGTAATTGCAACTTCCGTCATAAAACCAAAAGCTTGGATAAAGTTAGAAAACTTAAACGTCTTAGAAAGCTTTTCATTAACGATACTCCAATCATTAAGTTCTTCTAAATATGTATTTAATTGTTTATTAGTTAAAATCAAATTAAACCTCGTTTAAGAGCTCTTTTGCTCCCATAGATAATAGCTTATTAGCAACAAGCTCACCTAATACCTTTGGTTTTGATATATCGCCACTTTCTTCTACCCTCAAAATAACTCCAGAGTCAACATTACCGACCATACCCTTAAGTCTCATCTCAGTGTTATTACTGGTTGCGTAGCCACCAATTGCAACCGAACATCCACCCTCAAGAGTAGAATTCATTACCCTTTCAGCACAAACCTCATTCATGGTTTTTTTATTTATAAGCGGCTCAATAAGGCTAATTATGTCCTTATCATCTTTTCTAATCTCTATACCTAAAGCACCCTGACCAACTGCTGGTAGGGATTTTTCAGCGCTCAGATGCTGCTTAATTCTACCTTCAAAACCAAGCCTTATAAGGCCTGAGCATGCCAAAATAATAGCGTCATATTCACCTTCATCTAGCTTTCTTAATCGAGTATTAACATTTCCTCTTAAATCTAAAATGGCCAAATCAGGTCTTAATGCTTTTAATTGAACGATACGCCTTAAACTACAAGAACCAACTCTAGCTCCATGTGGAAGTTCACTTACACTGTCAAAATCATTTGAAACAAATGCGTCAAAAGGATTTTCTCGCTCCAAAATTGCGCCAATCTCGAATTCCTTTGGAAGCTCATAAGGAACATCTTTCATGGAATGAACGGCGATATCAGCCCTTCCTTCCAGAATACCTATTTCGAGCTCTTTAATGAATAGGCTTTTGCCGCCAATTTTTGAAAGTGGTGAATTTAATATCTTATCACCCTGAGTAGTCATTTTTACCAACTCAACCTCTATATCAGGGTGAAAAAATTGGAGTCTTGACTTTACAAACTCTGCCTGCCAAAGGGCCAGAGGGCTTTTACGTGTTGCAATTTTAAGCACTGTGATAATGTCTCCAATTCAATTTACTACCAACAATATTTTATCGGGTGTTTATTAACAATGTTGGCTTTTGCCAATTATATTATGATGATAAAAAATATATTTTTAGTAATCAATACTCACCTAAAAAAGGTTTTTATATTATTTTCAGTAACTTATCGCCTATATAGTGGAATAATGTGCAGTTATTGAAATTCGTATTAATGACAGAGTAAATTGAACTATGAAGTCTAAAAAAAATCATTTATGGGGTGGGCGCTTTAATCAGCCAACAGATGAATTTGTCAAAATTTTTGGCGCCTCTGTTACTTTTGATAAAGTTCTTGCCCTCTATGACATTGAGGGCTCTATTGCTCATGCGACAATGCTCTGTGAAGTTAATGTCCTTTCAAGCACTGAGCTAAAACAAATTCTTGAAGGTCTTGATAAAGTCAAAGATGAAATAGTTAATGATCAATTTAACTGGTCAGTTGAACTGGAAGATGTTCACATGAATATCGAATCAAGGTTAACTGAAATTTGCGGAGATTCAGGGAAAAAACTTCATACTGGTCGCTCTCGAAATGATCAAGTTGCGACTGACATTAGGCTCTACCTTAGAGATCAAGTACGGCTAATTACAAAAGAGTTAGAAAAACTTTTAAATGCTCTTCTTGATCTTGCAGAACAAGAAAAAGCAACGATTATGCCTGGCTATACTCACCTTCAAGCTGCTCAGCCAATTAGCTTTGGCCATCATTTACTGGCCTATTTTGAGATGCTCAAGCGAGATCGTGAGCGCCTGCAAGAGAGCTTTAAAAGAATTAATACAATGCCATTAGGGAGTGCTGCTCTTGCGGGAACTAGTTATCCAATTAATCGCGAACGTACTGCTGAACTTTTAGGATTTGAGCAAATAAGCTTAAACTCGATTGATGCTGTCAGTGACCGCGATTTTGCGATTGAGTTTGCTTCAAATGCGAGTCTAATTATGATGCATCTTTCAAGGTTTTCTGAAGAGCTAATTCTGTGGTCTAGCGCACAATTTGAATTTATATCTCTACCTGATAGCTTTTGCACGGGCTCGTCTATTATGCCTCAAAAGAAAAATCCAGATGTTCCAGAATTAGTGCGCGGTAAGACAGGCCGAGTAACTGGTAATTTAATTTCATTATTAACAATAATGAAAGGCCAGCCATTGGCATACAATAAGGATAACCAGGAAGATAAAGAGCCGCTATTTGATAGTGTTGAAACTATTTATTCTTGTCTTCGTGTGTTTGCTGATATGGTTCCAACGATCAAAGCTAATAAAGAAAATATGTATCAATCTGCTCTTAAAGGTTATACAACTGCAACAGATTTGGCGGATTATCTTGTAAAGAAGGGTTTAGCTTTTAGAGATGCACATGGTGTTGTTGGTAAGGCTGTCTCTTATGGAATCAAAGAAGGTAAAGACTTGAGTGAACTTTCAATTGATGAGCTCAAAAATTTTAACTCATTAATTGAAGAAGATATTTTTGATGTAATCTCTCTGGAAGGCTCTATTAACTCGCGAAATCATCTAGGTGGAACCTCTCCAAGACAAATTTCAATTGCCATTAAAGCAGGGCGAAAATCCATTAAGTAATGCGCATAGTTTTTGCAGGAACCCCTAAATTTGCCGTCGAATCTCTAGCCATTCTTCATAAATCTGAACACGAGATAATTGGGGTATATTGCCAGCCTGATAGGCCAAAAGGTAGAGGAAAGGTTTTATCAGCTTGCCCAGTCAAACTATACGCAGAAGAAAATAACTTGCGAGTCATTCAGCCTGAAGATTTCAGTAGTGAACAAAACCAAAAAATACTTTCCTCACTAAACCCAGATATCATGGTGGTCGCAGCTTATGGCCAAATACTTTCAAGTAATGTACTTAAAGCTCCAAAGTATGGATGTCTTAATATTCATGCATCTCTCCTACCAAGATGGAGGGGAGCTGCCCCTATCGAAAGAGCAATCCTTGCAGGTGATAAAGAAACTGGAATTTCAATAATGCAAATGAATGAAGGACTGGACACTGGAGATGTTTTACTTACACAAAAATATTTAATTGATAGCAATGAGACTTCTCAATCACTGACGGACTCTTTATCAATCATTGGGGCTAAATTAATCTTTAATGCTTTAAATCAATTAAAGCAATTAAAGGCTACACCTCAAAATGATAAGGACGCGATTTATGCAAAAAAGATTGTGAAAAGAGAGTCTCAAATAGACTGGTATCAAAGTGCAAAAAATATAAGCCTAATGGTTAGAGCTTTTAATCCTCGTCCTATAGCTCAAACTAATGCAAAAGCTAAACAATTTGAAAGCAAAGTAATTAGAATTATAGAGGCTGAAGAAGTTCAACATGAATCCTCAAAAACCCCAGGAACAGTCATTAAGCAAAGCAAGGACGCTTGCTATATTGCAACTGGAAATGGCGTTTTAAGCCTCAAGAAAGTCCAGCTTGCTGGAAAAAATGAAGTTTCAATTAAAGACTTTAATAATGCTTACCAATTACTTGAGCTAAGCTAAAAAATATACCCTTAATTAATAAATCCAATCTGCCTCCAGGCCTCATAAGCTACGATTGAAACACAATTTGAAAGATTTAGACTTCTCGAGCCTTTTTGCATAGGAAGAGTTATCCCTTCATATTCACCCATTATCTCCTTTGGAAGGCCCTTAGTTTCAGAGCCAAATAGAAATGAATCATCACTGTGGTATTTAACGTCAGCATAGCTTCTACTCACTTTTGTACTTACAAAATAGAGCTTAGCTGGGTTGGCTTTGTCTAAGTAGTCATCAAAATTTTCATATTCATAAACCTGAGCTAACTCTTTATAGTCAAGCCCAGCTCGTCTTAAGCGCTTATCATTAATCTCAAATCCATAAGGCTTTATAAGGTGAAGATTTGCACCCATATTTGCTGACAAACGTATTAGACTTCCTGTGTTACTGGGTATCTCGGGTTGGTATAAAACTAAATTTAACATACAGCTACTTTTCACAAATAACATTATCATCCCATAGAACATAAACTAATTACCAAAACTCGCTTGTTGATATAATATTAAAAATGAAATATTACATAGAAATTAGAAGCTTTTTACAATCTCAAGCAACCTAAATTTACTCCATGTCTATAAGAAAATCGACTAAAGACTATCTTAAGATTGATGTCAAAGATATATTAAAACTCTTATGTTTAGCACTTGATCAAACTAAAGAGCAGTTGTTTTCAAATCAGGATTATGAGCTAAATAATGCAGAACTGAAAACACTCGATAGTTTAATTAAGCAAAGAAGTAATGGCAAGCCTTTTGCCTATCTCAAAGGCACTCAAGGATTTTATGATCTTGATTTTATAGTCTCACCTGCAACTTTAATTCCAAGACCCGAAACAGAGCTATTAATCGACATTGCACTTGATACGTTTGATACAAATAAAAAAATAAGCTTACTAGACCTAGGAACTGGAAGCGGCATAATAGCCATAACTCTTTCTGAAAAGTGTCCAAAATGGAAGATTTCAGCCACTGATCAGTCGATTGATGCGCTGAATATTGCCAAACTCAATTCAACTAAAGGTATTGATTTTTATTGTGGCAGCTGGTTTGACCCATTACCTCTTTCAAAATTTGATTTAATTGTCAGTAACCCGCCGTATATTAAGGAGCATGACCCGCACTTAGAAGATTTAAAATATGAACCTATTGAGGCCTTAGTCTCAGGCGATGATGGGCTTAATGACATCAGAGAAATCATCACCAAATCAACAGAATTTCTTAACATTGGTGGATATTTACTGCTTGAGCACGGATATGACCAAAAGGATAGAATTATTAAGTTACTAGAAGAGTCTTTTACAAATATCAAAACATTTAAAGACCTCAATAAGCTCGATAGGGCAATCCTTGCAGAACTAAGGTAACTCAAAAAATTCTGCTTTTTTCTTTGAAGACTTTTGTTGAGCTAATATAACCCCAGAAATAACGATTAAAGCTCCAAATGCTTGGTGCCATATCCAGCTATCACCAAGAAGAAACAGCATAAACATGACGTAGAATGGAACAGCATTTAAATGAAATGACGCCAAACCAATTCCGAGTTGACTAACAGCCTTTATCCAGAAAATTTGAGAAATTCCCAACCCAAGCCAAGCGTAGATAAGCACTAAGCCTAAATGCTCAATAGTAATAATTGACGTAGCATTAGTTAAATCAAAAAATACACTACAGACAAAATATAAGAATATTGATAGCCCCGCCATACCAGAAGATGTGACTGCTGTTTGACCTAGATTAGACATGCCAGGAAGGCTTTTGACTGTTGCTCTGGAGCCCCATGCAAATAATGCAACTCCAATAATTCCTATGAGAGCAGCTATGCCAACATTATCCTCTCTTAGTGAGGCGCCTGAAGCAATATAGCCACCAAGCAATACTAGAACGACACCAAAGAAAAACCATAATGTCATTTTGCGTCCATCAAGAAGCATCTCCAAACTCACAGCAAAAACTGGCATTGTGGCTACCGCCAGTGCTGCGATTACTGGTGTTGTTAATGATTGAAGCATAAGGATTAAAAAAGCCCCAATTCCAAATCCTGATAAGCCTATTAAAAAACCCTTTAACCATTTAGCAGATTTGACTTTTTGTATTCCTTCAATAAATAACCAAATTATAAAAATTAAAATAAAGGAAAAAACATTTCGAGCTGTAATTACACTAACAACATCCCAGTCCTTTAATAAATATTCAGCAGCAGGAAAGCCCGTTGCAAAAAGAAGTATAGAAAACACACAAAGAAAGTTAGACTTAACAATTGTTGTTTTGTTGTCAGTTGACTCTATTGAGGTAGATATACTCATAGTTTTAAAGAGCTGAATGTGGTGTATTGCAGACTTGCAATATAGCAGAAACTATTAATTTAGCAATATTTATTTACTGCTCTAAGTTTATTGAAATTTCGATCAATATAAAATTCAAGATTGTCAAAAGCATCGAAGTGGATGTATAATAATTTTTATCAAGATAAAGGCTTATTAAGCGCTGCCTTGAAAATAGGATTTAAGTGATTTATTATCATTTTTTTTTATACTCAACGCAACTATAAGAGGTTACTTATGCTTGAAAAAAAACACATCGGTCAATCAACTCAAAGTATTTGGGGTGGAGAGCAAGAGCACGAACTATATGAGCGCTCAACTCAAGTACCAGTCGTCCATAGCGTTTCATTTGCCTACAAAGATATTGATACTTGGCATAAAGTTGCCCTAGGTGAAGCTGAAGGCCATATATACTCTCGAAATACGAACCCAACAGTACGCGCTTTTGAGGACAAAGTAAAAGAACTTGAAGGCGCTGAAGCAGCAACTAGCTTCTCCTCAGGAATGGCGGCAATTAGTAATACCTTGGCAACCTTTTTAAAGCCTGGCGACCGCATTGTCTCAATCAAGGATAGTTATGGGGGCACAAATGTCATTTTTAATGAATTTTTACCGCCACTTAATATTGATGTTAGCCTTTGTGAAACAGGTAATTATGAGCAAATAGAAAGTGAAATTGCTAAAGGCTGCAAGGTGTTATATTTAGAAACGCCAACCAATCCAACCATTAAAATTACTGACATCAAACGCTTAAGCGTGGCAGCTAAAAAAGTAGGCGCACTTGTCGTTGTTGACAACACATTTGCAACTCCAATCAATCAAAGTCCGCTTGCGCTTGGTGCTGACATTACGCTGCATTCTGCCTCTAAGTACCTAGGGGGTCACGCAGATGCTCTTGGAGGAGTTATTTGTGGGAATAAAGACTTAGTTAAGAAAGTTTATCATTACCGTGAAATAAACGGTGCTACTTTAGCCCCAATGGACGCCTATAGCCTCCTAAGAGGTATGAAAACATTAAAGCTTCGAGTTGAAAGACAAAATGAAAGCGCTATGTTAATTGCAACGTTCTTAGAAAATCATCCTTTGGTTGATCAGGTTAACTATCCTGGCTTAGAGTCTCATCCAGCTCATGAGATAGCTAAAGAGCAAATGAATGGTGGATACGGCGGAATGTTAAGTTTTTCTGTTAAAGGTGGTCTAGATTCAATTAAGAAATTTTTACCAAAACTTAAATATGCTCATATGGCGGCTAATTTGGGATGCGTTGAAACGGTAGTTGGTCCTCCATTAACGACAAGTCATGTAGAGTGTAGCGCAGAGGAGCGAAAGGCTGCTGGAATACCTGAAGGCTTAGTCAGATACTCAACTGGAATTGAGGATGTAGAGGATTTGATTGCTGATTTAGAGCAGGCATTTAAAGAAATTTCTTAAGAATTTTAGGAGAATACAATGAAACAAGAAAGAAGAAGATTTTCTCAAGAGGAGTACCTTGATAGACAATTAAAGACTCGCAAGTCTATGAATGCTTTAAACGTAGAAGTTTTAATTGTTTATGACCCTGCTAATATGTTCTGGTTAACGGGTTATGATGGCTGGTCATTTTATGTTCATCAATGCGTTGTAATTACAACAGATGGTGGTCTTTTTTGGTATGGCAGAGGGATTGATGCAAAAGGGGCAGAACTTACTACAGACCTTGAGTTAAATAATATCCTCTCATATCCAGATGATTATGTGATGAGCCCCGAGAGACATCCAATGGAGTTCCTTGCCATTATCCTAAAAGAGAAAGGTCTGCATAATAAAAGAATTGGCCTAGAAAAAGATAACTATTACTTCTCTGCTAGAGCCGCAGAGTCATTATATAGCTCACTTCCTGCAGCAACTTTTAGTGATCAGACAGGGTTAGTAAACTGGCAAAGAGCCGTTAAATCTGAAACTGAAATTACTTATATGAAGCGTGCAGGTAAGGTTATTGAAGGAGTTTATGAAAGGGTTATGCAGGTGGCAGAGCCTGGAATGAAGAAAAATGACTTGGTTGCTGAAATATATCACGCAGGTGTTCAAGGGCACCAAGGGCATTATGGGGACTATGCCTCATTCGTTCCTCTTATTGGCGCAGGAGAAGAAGCAGCGGCCTGTCACATGACATGGAATGACGAGCCACTAAAAAATAATGAAGGTATGTTTTTAGAGCTTGGAGGAGCGTACGCAAGATATCACTGTCCTTGCTCAAGAACTTTATTTTTAGGAACACCCCCTCAGCAGTACTTAGATATTGAAAAGGTAATTAATGAGTGCATTGTAAATGCTATCGAGATGTTCAAGCCGGGCAATACCTGCGCTCAGATTTCAGACAACTTTACAGCGACCCTGAAAAAATATGGCTATGAAAAAAATAATCGATGCGGCTACCCTATTGGTTGCAGTTACCCACCTGACTGGGGCGAGCGCACAATGAGTCTTCGAGGAACTGATCAAACAGTTTTAGAAGAAAACATGACATTTCATTTTATGCCCGCGATCTGGTTTGATGACTGGGGCTTTGAAATGACTGAGAGTATTCGTGTTGGAAGTAATGGCGGCGAATGCCTATCCAATGTGCCTAGGAAGCTATTAGTTAAGTAAGGTTTCTCTTCACTAAGTCTGACTTTTTGATTAAGCCTTCTGGAATAACATCAGTATCTTTGATTTTATTTAAGACTGCATAACTGAAATAACGCCTCATACCAATATCCGCTTTTAAGACTCTCTTAATGAATTCTTGGTAATCATTAACGTCTTTAACAAGGACTTTTAATATGTAGTCTAGACCTCCGCCCACAGACCAGCATGAGAGCACTTCATCAAACCCCAGTATAGCCTCTTCAAATCTTGCAAACTGGCCTTGCTTATGACTTTCAAGTTCAACCTCAGTAATTACTAGATGAAAATTATCTAAAAATGAAGAAGACAGTCTTGCGCCATAGCTTTTAATAATCCCAGCCTCCTCTAATCTTTGGAGTCGATCCCAGGAAGGGGTAAGTGATAAATTAAGTTTTTCTGCAAGAGCAGTTTTAGTTATTCTTCCCTCTTCCTGAAGAATAACCAGTATTTGAATGTCTCTTTCATCAAGCTTATGCATTTAGCTATTATCACTCTAAAGGAGATTTAATTTACCAAAAAAATTCACTGCTGTGTGAATTAATGATAATAATCAGCGATTTACGAGGCTAAAAGATGCTTTGGTCTAGCTAATTAAGACTGCCTATAATTTGAGAAATTTGATCAAAAGTAGCCTGGTTTGAAGTAAAAACTGGCTTACCAATAGCCGCTTCAATTTCAGGAATTATTTCTGCAGACCTCATTGCTGTGCACGATATAAATATCGCATCCGCATCCTCATGAATTGCTGCCTTTGCTGCTGCAATGATTTCATCGGTAGGGAGCATAGCAACATCTCTGTCGTCATCCATATCCATATGCATTGACGACACCATTTCAACACCATTACGCTCTAAATAGCCCCTCAAAAGAGAGGAAACCTCTTCACTATAAGGCGTTAAAACGCTGATTTTTTTAAAGTCTCGCGCCTTAAAATTTGCAACAACTGCCTGAGAGGTAGAAAGAACTTTTGCTGTCGGCTTGCTTTCATGAATTGCACGCTCTATTGCCTCATCACCAACTATGGATGATGATGAGGTGCAATTAAATACAACTAGGTCGAGATCATAATTAGGAAGTATTAGTGCTGCAGCTTCAGTCAAATCATCGCCAATTGCTGCTAAAGACTCTGGGGTCATAGGGTTTGCAAAGTGAATTCGGTTGAAATAAAAGTCATAGTCTGGTTTTTGCTCTGTGTACATTCTTACAAAGTCACGCTCAAAGGTGAAATCTGTATTTAAGACTATCAGCCCTACTGATGGCCTATCCCTTCTCTCGTTCAAAGTATCAGATATTTGATATTTTTTTGATTCTATAGTCATAATAAATTAATGTTTAATTGATGTTGAGAATAGGTGCATCACAACCACGCCTGAGATAATTAACGCCATACCAATAAATGAGGCAAGATCTGGCATCTCCTTATAAATAATTGCCCCAGAACATGCAACCAAAACAATTCCCAAGCCAGACCAAACAGCATACACAACCCCCAATGGCAGCTCCCTTAGAGCGAGAGTCATTAACCAAAAAGAGATAAGATAAAAAATAACCAAAAATGTAGTTGGCACTAGCTTAGTAAACTCTTCTGTAGCCTTTAAAAGAGTCGTTCCAGCAACCTCAGCTGCAATTGCAAGCGCTAAGTAAACGTACGTCATAAAGATTAAAGTGACTGTAAAAATCACAGTATAACCTTAAGAAATAAACTTTACAAGAACTATAAAAAATAATTGAAGTTGGCCTATAAGCCGGGTTCTGTATGACCAAAGTCATGATAGTCATTCATCTACGATACTTGTTACCAAGCATCTTTAGCACTCTACCCGAAGACAACGCGAGCAGCGCCAATGCCTTCCTATTTGAGCTTGCTCCAAGTGGGGTTTACCATGCCACACTTATCACTAAGTATGCGGTGAGCTCTTACCTCACCATTTCACCCTTACCTATCAAAACAGGCGGTTTATTTTCTGCTGCACTTTCCGTCGCATCACTGCGCCTAGCCGTTAACTAGCACTTTGCTCTATGGAGCCCGGACTTTCCTCCTAGCGCAATTGCACTCGGCGACTATCCGGCCAACTTCAAGAAAAAATTATACGCTAGGAATGTTCTATTTAAAGGCGCACTATGGCCAACTAAAAACTTTATCTAACTCTGAAAAGTTAAAGGGATATTGTTTAGCACATTATGAATATTTTCACCATCAGTATCGACTGCAACAGTTACCGGCATATCTTTAACTTCAAGCTCATAGATCGCCTCCATTCCCATCTCTTCAAAGGCTAAAACTTTTGCCTTCTTAATGGATTTAGAGATTAAGTAAGCTGCGCCGCCAACTGCAATCAAATAACTTGCCTTATGTTTTTTAATACTTTTAATAGTTGCTTCACCGCGCTCAGCCTTACCAATCATGCCCAAAATTCCTGTGTTCTCTAACATCATATCCGTAAATTTATCCATCCTACTCGCGGTTGTTGGACCTGCAGGGCCGATTACCTCATCACCCACAGCGTCAACAGGACCAACGTAGTATATAAACTTGTTATCAAAATTAACGCCTTTAGGAAGCCCCTCTCCACCATCAATCATTGACTTAAGGCGCTTATGGGCGGCGTCCCTTCCAGTAATAATTGTTCCAGATAGTAGCAGTGTATCTCCAATATTCCAATGACCCATCTGAGATTGAGTTAGATTATTTAAATCTACCTTTGTGTACTTAGAAACGTCCATCTCCAAGTCTGGATAGAGACTTAAATCAACCTCTGGCAATTCAGCAACTCCCGAGCCATCCAATGTAAAGTGAACATGTCTTGTGGCAGCGCAGTTTGGAATCATTGCAACCGGGAGAGAGGCTGCGTGCGTTGGGTAATCCTGAATCTTAACATCAAGAACTGTTGTTAAGCCTCCCAGGCCCTGAGCGCCAATCCCAAGCGCGTTGATCTTATTAAATAAATCAATTCTTAGGGATTCTATTTCAGTGGGATTACTTTTATCTTTAATTTGATTAATATCGATTGGATCCATGAGCGCGGATTTGGCCATTAGCATGGCTTTTTCCGCGGTTCCTCCTACTCCAATACCTATCATTCCTGGTGGGCACCAACCTGCCCCCATTGTTGGAATTGTTTTCAGAACCCAATTCGTCAGATTATCATCAGGATTTAGAACTGTAAACTTTGATTTGTTTTCAGAACCACCACCTTTTGCAGCAACCGTAATATCTAATTTATTTCCTTTAACTAACTTGGTGTGGATAACGGCGGGAGTGTTGTCTTGAGTATTTTTTCGACTAAATAATGGATCACTAACGATTGAAGCCCTTAAGCGGTTATCAGGCTCAGTGTAGGCCCTCCTTACTCCTTCATTAATCATCTCTTCAAGGGTAAGCTCGGACTCCCACTGAATGTCCATTCCAACTTCAACAAAAACGTTTACAATTCCAGTGTCTTGACAAATTGGCCTCTTACCCAGAGCACACATCTTAGAATTAATTAAAATCTGAGATATCGCATTTTTTGCACTTTGATTGGTTTCTCTTTCATAAGCTGAAACCATCGCACTAATAAAATCTGGTGAATGATAATAAGAAATATACTGCAATGCAGAATGAATACTTTCTATTAAATGGTCTTGTTTAATTATCATATTTATTTGGATTCACCTATTGTCTAGTATATTAAAGCAAGATATATTATAATCTCCTATCATTTTAATCATTTTTTTGCTAGGATTCCCTTATGTTCAATTTATTCACCGGCCAAAATCTATCAATCGATCTTGGAACAGCTAATACACTTATTTATATGGATGGTAAAGTAGTCCTAAATGAACCTTCAGTTGTTGCATTAAGGCATGAAAAGGGTGCTTTAGAGTCAACAGTAATAGCTGTAGGTCAAGAAGCAAAAAATATGCTTGGAAGAACTCCTGGCTCAATTGAAGCTATTAGACCAATGAAAGATGGCGTAATTGCTGACTTTAAGGTCACTGAAAAAATGCTTCAATTCTTTATGAAAAAAGTTTTAAAATCAGGCTTTTTCTCCCCAAGCCCTAAGGTGTTAATTTGTGTCCCATGCGGTGCAACTCAAGTTGAAAGGCGTGCGATCAAAGAAAGCGCTGTAGGCGCTGGAGCAAGAGATGTTTACCTTATTGAGGAGCCAATGGCGGCGGCTCTTGGTGCTGGAATGGCCATTGAAGAGGCTTCAGGTGCAATGGTTCTTGATATTGGCGGCGGAACCTCCGAGATTGCCATATTATCTTTAAATGGAATTGTTTATTCTGACTCCCTAAGAGTTGGAGGAGATGTTTTTGATGACACGATTGTTAAATTTGTAAGAAGGGTCCACGGCATTATTATTGGAGAGGCGACTGCTGAACAAATTAAAGAAGAGGTTGGAAGTGCTTTTGAATCAAAAATCATTCGTAAGAACGAATTTAGAGGACGCGCAGTTTCTACCGGTCTTCCTGTTGCTTTTGAAGTCACTAATGCTGAAATATTAGAAGCTTTAAGCGAGCCACTTGGAATGATAGTCAGTGCACTAAGAACTGCACTTGAGCAAACGCCTCCTGAATTATCATCAGATATTGCACAAAATGGCCTAGTTATTACTGGCGGTGGTGCACTTTTAGAGGGCCTTGATAAGCTCATTCATAATCAAACAAATCTGCCCGTTACTATTGCAGATGATCCACTTACCTGTGTTGCAAGAGGTGGTGGGATTGCCCTAGAAATGATTAATCAGCATGATATGGGATTTTTAGCTGCTGAGTGAGTCTAAATAAGTCGAGGAATTAATAATGCGGCTTGTCAAACTTTTACTAGCAGTACTTCTTTCAATTATCTTAATTTTATTAGATACTCGCTTTTCTTACTTAGATAATTTTAAAAGATTCACCTTAACTCTTCTCAGCCCAATTTATATAATTGTTGATTTTCCCAGCCAAGTTATTGATTGGGTCAATGACAAGGGTGCTGATAATGAGAATCTAATTAGTGAAAATGATTATTTAAAAGGTCAATTAATTGAGCTTAAAGCAAGGCTTCAGACCTACAATAATCTAGCCTTAGAAAATCAAAAAATTTCAGCGCTTTTAGATTCAAGCTATGAAATACCAAATCACAATGTTTTGCTTGCACGTGTTAAGTCAATCTCTCAGTCTAGGCTATCGAATAAAATAGTTATTGATAAGGGCTCAAATGATGGATTAGCCCTTTCTCAGCTTGTAGTTGCTTCTAGTGGGGTTGTTGGTCAAGTTATGCAAGTGACACCTCTATTCGCAACAGTTAGGCTTATTTCTGATCCCACCCAATTTATGCCCGTTAAAAACTCCAGAAATGGAATTCGAGGCATTACCAAAGGAATTGCATCAAATGAAAAAGGCATGATAGTTGAATATGTGCCATTAGATTCAGATGTTAAAGTTGGAGATTTATACCTTACTAGTGGAATTGGTAATTCATACCCATCCGGCTATCTTTTGGGAAGGGTAACTTCAATTGATAATTCTTTAGATCCCTCATTCTTATCTATTACGCTTCAGCCATCTCAAAATATGGATCAATTAGAAATGGTCCTTATTATTAAAGGAAAAAATGACTAATTCAAATCACTTAGCTCTTCTAGTTAAAATATCTATCATTGCATTGATTACTTGTGCAATTTCGCTGCCGTCTTTTCTAGAGGTTGCCTCTCCTTTTTGGTTATTACCTTTTTTTAGCTACTGGGTTATTTATTCAAATGGTAAGAATATCTATACTGCTGCATTTATTCTTGGAATATTACTTGATATTATTGAGGGAGGAACCCTAGGTCAAAACGCTTCTGCCCTAGTGCTTAGCTCTGCTTTTATTTTAAATGTAAAAAAATCTTTTTTTGTTTCAAATTTAACAACTCAACAAGTTTATATTTTTTTAGGATCTATAATTTATCTGATTATATTTTTACTGGTCCATCAATTAACTCAAGACCTAAATTTTAAGTGGCTATTATTGCTTTCTCCATTTACTAGTGCAATTTTATGGCCCTTAATTCGATACTTATTAGCAAAGCTTAAACAATAGTTAAGTTAAAGATATGGAAAAAATTGGAAACATTAAGCGCGAAAAAGTAGTATTCAAATCAAGAGTAATTTTTTCCGCAATCATAATGCTTTCGATAACTCTGGTCTTAATAGTAAGACTCTTTAATCTTCAAATAACTAAGCATGATTACTATGTAAAAGAAGCGCTTGGCAATCAAATGCAAAACCTTCCTATAACGCCAATTAGAGGTGATATTCTAGATCGAAATGGGAAAATATTAGCCACCAATGAATTTTCATATATATTGACGATCACTCCAGAAAAAGTAATCAATTTAAACGAAACATTGATAGGATTGGAAATAAGTGATTTAATTACTTACGAAGATATTAAAAAATTTAATAAAAAATTAAGTCGCTTTAAAAAATTTCATAATATACCCGTAAAATTTAACCTCTCCGAGTCATCCGTTGCTTCATTTTTATTAGAAAACCAACGCCCTGGTGTTGAGGTGGAGCCGTATTTTCATCGTGTTTATCCTTACGGTGAATCGAGCGCTCATCTCATTGGATACGTTTCTTCAATGAGTAAAACAGATAAAAGTATTTATGATAAAAAAAACTACAATGGCACAAATTTTGTTGGCAAAACAGGCATTGAAAAACAATATGAAAAGCTACTTCATGGGCAATCTGGTGTAAAGCAAATTGAGCGAAATGTAGCTGGACGAATTGTTGATACTAAAATTATAACACCCTCTATCGCTGGGCAAGATATCTACTTGAATATTGATATAGACTTGCAACTTAAGGCTGAATCACTTCTCGGAGATAGTAGAGGCGTTATAGCACTTATAAATGTTAAAGATGGGTCAATACTCAGCCTAGTAAGCACCCCTTCATTTAATCCAAATTGGTTTGTTAATGGAATTTCAGTCGAAAGATATAATAAGCTCAGTAACGATCAGGACTTACCACTCTTTGATAGAAGCATTAAGGGTCTCTATCCTCCTGGATCGACTATCAAGCCAATGGTTGCTCTTGCTGGTTTAGAGCTAGGTAATATCACTATTAAAGATAGTACCTTTTGTCCTGGATACTACAAATTAAATAATTATTCTAGAAAGTTTAATGACTGGAAACGAACTGGTCATGGAAAAGTAGATGTGATTGAGGCTATTGCTCAGTCATGTGATGTATTTTTCTATGATTTAGCTTTTAATATGGGCATTGATCAAATTCATGACAGCCTTTCATTCTTTCAATTTGGCAAAAAAACAGGAATTGACTTACCAGGAGAACTTGGCGGCATCCTTCCCTCTAGAGACTGGAAAAAGATTAATAAGGACGAGCCTTGGTATAGAGGAGAAACCCTTATAACAGGAATTGGCCAAGGTTTTATGACTGCAAGCCCGCTTCAACTTGCCCTAGCAACAGCAGCTATAGCAAACAAAGGTCAGCTATTAGTGCCCCAAGTATTGATGCATTCTCAATCAAAAAATGGTGATTTATTTGAAGATCAAAACCTAAAATCAAAGCAAATACCTATAAAGGATATCAATAATTGGGAGTTAATTATTGAAGCAATGAAGCAAACGGTATACGGCAAATTTGGAACAGCCAAAAGACTTAACAATAAACTCAAATATAGCTTGGCGGGTAAAACCGGAACCGCACAGGTTTTTGGTCTTGACCCAGAAGAAGAGTACATTGCTGAAGATATTGAAGAGAAATTAAGAGATCATGCTCTATTTACTGGATTTGCACCTATCGAAGACCCGCAAGTCGCAATTGCTATTATTGTTGAAAATGCAGGCAGTGGTAGCTCAAAAGCAGCGCCTTTGGCAAGAGAACTATTAGACGAATACTTTATTAAAAATCCAGTTGAACTAAATACACTGAATTAGATTAAATCTATTTATAGCAGCTTTTCAGCATAGAATTTTTTTCTAAAGTCAGAAAATGTATTACTCTTAATTGCCGCTCTAATTGACTTCATCAAATACTGGTAAAAGAAAAGATTATGAAGGGTGTTAAGGCGGGACCCTAGAATTTCATTTGATTTTTGTAAGTGGTGAAGATATGCCCTTGAATAATTTTGGCAAGTTGAGCAATTACAATTAGGATCTAGAGGGCTTGTATCTTTCTTATATCTTGCATTTCGAATTTTTACAACGCCCTCTGAAGTAAATAAATACCCGTTTCTTGCGTTACGAGATGGCATTACACAGTCGAACATATCTACCCCAGCTGCGACACCTTCAATCAAGTCTGCAGGCGTTCCAACACCCATGAGATACCTTGGTTTATTGGGAGGCATGTGATCAGGTAAGTAGCTGAGAACATCCATCATTTCTGCTTTTGGCTCTCCAACGGACAAACCACCAATAGCGTAACCATCAAACTTCATCTCAACTAAAGACTCAGCTGATTGAAGGCGAAGTTCTTTATGCATTCCTCCCTGAATAATTCCAAAAAGAGCATTTTTATTGTTGAGCCTTTTGTGTTCTTCTAAAGATCTTTTTGCCCATCTTAGTGATAGCTGCATAGATTGATCAACAACATTTTTTTCAGCAGGATAAGCCGTACAATCATCAAATATCATAACAATATCTGAGCCCAGTTTGTACTGAATTTGCATAGACTCCTCAGGGCCCATAAAAATTGCTGACCCATCCTTTGGTGATTTGAATTTAACACCTTGCTCAGTTATTTTACGCATCTTACCCAAGCTAAAGACTTGGAACCCGCCAGAGTCAGTTAGTATTGGGCCATGCCAGTTCATGAAGTCATGGAGATCACCATGAGCCTCAATCACTTCCGTAGTTGGCGCTATTGATAAGTGAAATGTATTCCCTAGGATAATTTCAGCGCCTAAATCCCTCACCTCATCAACAGTCATTGCCTTAACTGTTCCGTAAGTTCCTACAGGCATAAAAGCTGGGGTATTAACCTCACCACGCTCAAAAGTTAACTTACCTAAACGTGCTTTATTATCTGTATTTTTAAGTTCAAATTTCATAGTAGGGTTATAAAAAAATATGTTTTTTTAGCTTTATTAGAATGCTTGATTTATTTCATCAAACCCAAAGCCTCTTGATTGTAAAAAACGTTTTTGCCTAGCCTTTTCTTTATAGTCTAAAAATCTGCTATCTCCAAATTTCTTACTCTTAACATCTTTTGCAAGCTCAAACCAATTGTATAAAGTTAAATCAAACTCACTAATACCTCTTGATTTAAGCTCCATAGAAATTTTTATAGGCCCTTTGCCTTGGTTAAAGCGCATAAGTATAAAAGCCTCAGAAAACCTTTCATCGCTCTGGTATTTTTGCTCAGCTAGCAAAGAGAGGCTGTCATTGATGACAGCGTCATCAAAATCTTTAAGATTTAATTTTTGTCTTAATTCTAATTTAGAGTGCTCTCGCCTCATTAACATCTTTAATGCGGCTGCGTAGCATTTACTCTGCTGACTCTGTTTCGTCATTATCGCTCTTTACTGGCTGTATTTCGTCATTATCCTTGCTCATTAATTTCTCACGAATTTTCGCCTCAAGCATTTGACTCATTTTAGTATTGTCTTTTAGGAAGTCACGAGAATTATCCTTACCTTGACCAATTCTTTCCCCTTCAACGCTATACCAAGCACCTGCCTTTTCAACAAAACCATGCTCAACGCCTAAATCAATTATCTCACTCTCCCTAGAGATTCCTTGATTATATAAAATTTGAAACTCAGCCTTTTTAAATGGCGGAGCTACCTTATTTTTGAGAACCTTAACGCGCGTCTCATTTCCAAGAATTTCATCGCCTTTTTTAATAGCGCCAATTCTTCGAATATCAAGTCTTACGGAGGCATAAAATTTAAGTGCATTTCCACCAGTTGTAGTTTCAGGATTGCCAAACATCACCCCAATCTTCATTCTAAGTTGATTAATAAAGATTACCATAGTATTAGTTCGCTTAATATTGGAGGTTAGCTTTCTTAGTGCTTGAGACATCAGCCTGGCTTGTAAGCCCATATGCGAAGCACCCATTTCGCCTTCAATTTCAGCTTTAGGAGTTAACGCAGCAACTGAGTCAATGACAACTATATCAACACCTCCAGAGCGAACCAGCATATCTGTAATTTCTAAAGCTTGCTCGCCAGTATCAGGCTGGGAAATTAGAAGATCATCTGTATTTACGCCCAATTTTCTTGCGTAAGAAGGGTCTAAAGCATGCTCTGCATCAATAAATGCCGCTGTACCACCTAATTTTTGCATTTCGGCAATAACATGAAGAGTCATAGTTGTTTTTCCTGAGGACTCAGGGCCATAAATTTCTATTACCCTACCTCGAGGCAAGCCACCAATTCCTAAAGCTATATCAAGGCTTAAACTGCCCGTTGAAACAGCTTCAATATCACTTCTCGCCTCTTCGTCACCCAAAAACATGACAGACCCTTTACCGTACTGTTTTTCAATTTGTCCAAGTGCTACTTGTAGTGCTTGTTTTTTCTTTTCATCCACTCCGTTCTCCCGCGTAAAATGATAATAAATTTATATACAATTATTATAATGGCTTTCACTCATCAAGATACGGAATGTATGGCTCTCGCACTCAAACTTTCTCAGTTTGGTCGCAAAGCTGTTGGTGCAAATCCAATGGTGGGATGTGTGATTTCTCGTGATGATAAAATTATTGCTCAAGACTACCATCGCCTATATGGTGAGGCCCATGCAGAGGTCAACGCTTTAGAAAAAATTAATTACAAAGGTGAGAATACTAAAGTATATATTACTCTTGAGCCATGCTCTCATTTTGGCAAGACGCCGCCTTGTGCTGAGGCACTTATTAGGGCTGGAGTTAAGAAAGTTTTTATTGCAATGCTTGATCCAAACCCATTAGTTTCTGGAAGAGGAATGAGGGTACTTCAAGATAGTGGGATCGAGGTTGAAGTTGGATTGCTTGAAGAGGAAGCTAATAAAATTAATCGCGGCTTTGTCAAAAGAATGACAACTGGCTTGCCTTTTGTAACATCAAAAATTGCAATGAGCCTTGACGGAAGAACAGCAATGAAGAATGGGGAGAGCAAATGGATTACTTCTGAAGCTTCTCGAGAGGATGTACAAATGCTACGAAGCCTAAATCAGGCCATCTTGACAGGCTCAGGCACAATCAAAAGCGATAACCCGATGATGACTGTTAGAACTGAAAATGCAGATTCAAACCCACTTCGTGTTGTTGTTGACAGTAATAATATTATTACTGATAAATCACTTAACATTTTTTCTTCTGATGCTAATACTCTCATTTTAAATAACAATAATTCAGAAATTCTTGCTAACGGGAAGTTAGATCTAAAATCTGTGCTTAAAAAACTTGGGGAAATGGGTATTAATAATTTACTTCTAGAGGCTGGAAGCGGCCTTAATGGGGCAATGACTGAGGCTGGGCTAATTGATGAGTTTATTATCTATACCGCTCCATTAATACTTGGAAGTGATGCTAATCCGATGATAGAAATTCCTCTCAAAAAAATGTCTGACAAAATTAAACTTAACATTGTTGAGGTTAGTCAAATAGGTTGTGACATTAAAATTAGAGCCACCATCAAATGAATAACTTAACAAATAAAAGAATTCTCTTAGGTGTTAGCGGCTCTATTGCTGCCTATAAATCACCTGACATTGTTAGAAGGCTGCAAGATTTAGGTGCAGAAGTTAGAGTCATTATTACGAGTGGAGGCAGAGAGTTTGTTAGTGAATTATCACTGCAAACCATTTCAAAACATAAAGTTCATGACAACCTCTGGGATAAAGAAACAGAACTAGCAATGGGCCACATTGAACTCGCAAAATGGGCTGACGCAGTAATCATTGCTCCAGCATCAGCAAATACGATAGCCAGACTTTGTCATGGTAAGGCAGATGACCTCCTGACAACGGTAATTCTTGCAACAAATGCCTCTGTATTAATTGCCCCATCGATGAATCAACAAATGTTTGCATCAAAAGCAATTAAAGAAAATCTCAAGATACTTAATAATAGAGGTGTGGTAACAATAAATCCAGGATTTGGGGAGCAAGCTTGTGGTGATGTGGGTGAGGGCAGACTAGCAGAGCCAACAGAAATTGCAAAACAGGTAGCCAATATATTTTTAAATAGCTCTCTTAGTGGAAAAAAAGTTCTCATAACCATTGGCGGAACTCTTGAAGCAATAGATCCAGTTCGGTATATATCAAATCATAGTAGCGGAAAAATGGGCATGGCCCTTGCTCATGCATGCATCCAAGCTGGAGCAGAAACAACACTAATAATTGGATCGATATCAGTTGAAGTGGAAAAAAGGGCTGAAGCAATATACATAACTAGTGCTAATGAAATGTATGACGCAGTAATGAAAAAAATTAAAACACAAGATTTATTTATAAGCTGCGCCGCAGTTGCGGATTTCAGGCCAACAAAAATAAGTCATAATAAGATTAAAAAAGATGAGAATTTAGCAGCAATTGAACTTACAAAAAATATAGATATTTTAGAAAGTGTTTGCAAGCTTAAAAATAAACCTATCTGTATTGGATTTGCAGCTGAAACTGAAAATTTTCTTACCAATGCAAAAGCAAAATTAAAGAACAAGAAGTGTGATGCAATTATTTTAAATGATATTTCAAGTAGTGATATTGGGTTTAACTCAGATGAGAATGAAGTTCACTTTATATCACAAGAAAAAACTGAGAAAATAGATAGAAGTAGTAAACAAATTATTGCAGAAAAGATAATAAAAAAAGTTACAAAATATTTTTTCTAAACGTAGTAAATGCTTATAAATCAAGGGGTAATCGACTTACCCACAATACTGTGGATAACTCTGTTGATATCTCAAAATTAAGATACAAATTTAGCTTCAGACTAACAATTTCTATGGTTTTGGTTAATAAATAATCATATCAATTTTTTTGTTATAAATCAATGACTTATATTTTTAAAAATTTATGAATTTATTTCTGCTTTAGAAGACAATCTACTTAATTATCAATTCGCGGATAACTTTTTAAGTTTTGCCCTTATAGACTGGGGTTTAAAGGCTAAATTGGTAAATTTAAATCTCTATTCATACTCAATAATAAAAGATTTATTTTTGAGTTAAATTAAGCTAATTAACTCCTATAAAACTTCCAATAAATTGAATACAGTTAAAGGCCTTAATATAGCTCTTTAAGCCACTAATTAAAGGCAATTTTTGAGTTTTATCTAATATTGGATTTGATATTTTTGATGCCCAAATTTTTTCTCAATTGAGTCTAAAAACTCTCGATTTAATGAAACATCAAATTCTTTAGAAAGAGGGATCTTTCCAGATGAATTAGTCGACTGATACTCAATTATTACTGGACACTTTCCTGGATATTCTTTCAATAATTCACACAGCTTTAGGTACTCACTTTTATTCTCTTCTGTTAGTTGAATTTTGAGATATTTAGCATATTTTATTTGAACCCTATCCACTGGATCTATGCGGTCGACGACAATCTGCCAATGCTCTCTGAAATCTTTACTTACCTTTCCAGAAACTACAACCACTTCATCTAATAATATATGTTCGCTATTTTCTGCAAGTTTTTGTGAAAAGACCGCAGCATTAATTCTTTTCTCTCCATCTTCAAGAGTCAGGCTTGCCATTTGGCCTCTTCTTGTATTTCTATAGACAATGTCAGAGATCAGCGAAAGAACCCTCACTTCTCGATTATTTCTAAATATCAAATCTTTTGGAAGCGTGCAAACTATTGATTTTAAATCTGATTTATACCAATCTGTAGGGTGGCGCTCTAGATAGTAACCCATTACATTTTTTTCAAACTTCATTACATCTTTAAACGAGAGAAACTCTCCTTTTATATAATTTTTTTCGTACTCAGTATGGCTATCCACTTCTGCAAAAAGGCTATCTTGACCTTTTGATGAATCGCTTTGTCTTTGCTCTGCTTGCTTAACTGCTCTTGGATAAGTCGCAATTAATGTTGCCCTCTTAATATCAAATAAATCAAAAGCTCCACTGTATATTAGAGCTTCGATAGCCCTTCGATTTAAAAACTTTTTTTCTACTCGAAAACACAAATCAAAAATATCAGAATATTTTCCATTTTTTTCTCTCTCTATAACTATCGCTTTGACAAGTGCTTCTCCAACACCTTTAATAGCCCCTAGCCCATATACTATTGTTTTATTATCAGTAATACTAAATTCATACTCAGACTGATTAATATCAGGCGCTATAACTACAACGCCATTTTTCTTAGACTCTCCAACTATAAACGCAACACGGTCAGTATCATCCATAACTCCTGAAAGAACAGCAGCCATAAATGGAGCTGGAAAATGAGCTTTAAGCCATGCTGTTTGATATGAAATATAGGCGTAAGCAACTGAGTGAGATTTGTTAAATCCGTAACCTGAAAACTTATCAATAAGATCAAAAATTTCATTTGCCTTACTCTCTTCAATATTTTTTTCAGCCGCTCCCTTGACAAATACTTCACGCTGCTCTGCCATTTCCTCCACTTTCTTCTTACCCATTGCGCGGCGTAAAATATCTGCACCACCTAAAGAGTAGCCAGCCATAACTTGAGCAGATTTCATTACTTGCTCTTGATATAGAAATACCCCATTTGTGGGCTTTAAAATTTCCTCTAACATCTTATGTGGATACCTTACTTTTGCCCCATGTTTAACTTGTATGTAATCATCCACCATGCCAGCATCTAGTGGGCCTGGTCTATAAAGCGCTAGCATAGCAACAATATCTTCAAAAGAGTCAGCCTTAAGCTTCTTTAAATAGCCTCGCATACCATCTGATTCAAGCTGAAAAACTCCAGTAGTATTACAATCTTGGAGTAACTTAAATACCTTTGGATCATCAAGCTTAAGTGTATCAATATCAATCAAGCCCTCACTTAAGCCTTTTTTAGCTATAATTTTTACCGCTTTATCTATTACGGTTAGGTTTGATAATCCCAAAAAGTCAAATTTTACAAGCCCTACAGCCTCAACATCATCTTTATCAAATTGAGAAACAACAACATCTGACTCATCGGATCCTTTATAAATTGGGCAAAAATCACTAATTTTACTTGGCGCAATAACAACGCCACCAGCGTGGGTGCCAACATTCCTAATGAGGCCTTCTAAATCTTGAGATAGATCAATCAGTGTTGAAACACTTTCCTCTGAATCATATCTTGCTTTCAATTCATTGGAATCCTCTAATGCCTTACCTAAAGTCATTTTTAATTCATTTGGTATCATCTTAGAGATCTGGTCACTGAAACCATATGGATGCCCTAATACCCTACCTACGTCTCTTACTACGCCTTTAGCTGCCATGGTTCCATAAGTAATAATCTGTGATACTTTTTCTGAGCCATATTTATTCGAAACATAAGCAATAACTTCATCTCGACGATCTGTGCAAAAATCAATATCAAAATCAGGCATAGAGATTCGCTCAGGATTTAAAAAACGCTCAAATAAAAGATCGTGCTGAATAGGGTCAACATTGGTGATAGAAAGTGCCCATGCCACAAGAGAGCCAGCTCCTGAGCCCCTACCTGGACCAACTGGAATTCCATTTTCTTTAGCCCATCTTATAAAATCAGAGACAATTAAAAAGTAACCTGGAAAATCCATTTCAAGGATTACGGATAATTCAAAATTAAGCCTATCAAAATAACTCTTTTCATTTACATTAAGGCCTTTAAGCCTTACTTGAAGACCTTTATTTGACTCCTCACTAAAAAATTCAGCTATAGACTTTCCTTTAGGTGTTGGAAAGGCTGGGAGGTAATTCTTTTCGAATAATTTAAAGTGTAAGTTACATCTTTTGGCAACTTCAGAAGCATTTGCTATTAGCTGAGGATAGTCTTTAAATAGTTCAGACATTTCATTGGCAGTCTTAAGGTATTGACTATTACTAAAAAATTTTAAACGCCTGGAGTCATCTAAGAGCCCTCCCTCGGCTATGCAGATCCTAGCTTCATGGGCATCAAAATCACTTTTGCTTAGAAACTGCACATCATTAGTCGCAACAACCGGGATATTTAACTTCAATCCTAATTCAATAGTAAGGTTAAGAAGATTTTCATCTGAATGTCTATCAGTTCTTTGTGCCGAAATATAATATCGATCTTTAAAAATAGATTGCCAGTGTTTAGCTTTAGTATGGGCAAGTTCTAGCTCATTTGTCAAAAGTAGTTGAGATATGTCTGAGTTGATTGGAGTTGCAATCATAAGCAAGCCCTTTTGGTGAGAAATTAATTGCTCTTCTGTAACACTAACAATTGAAATTCCTTGCTCATTAAGGTAGGCCTTGGAAATAAGCTCTGAAAGATTTAAATAGCCCTCGTGGTTTTGACAAAGCAAGAGCACTTCATAATGACCTAAATCAAAATCTACGGATATTTTTGCGCCAATAATAGGTTTGATGCCAGCATTAGTAGCTTTTTGATAAAATTTAATCGCAGAAAAAAGGCTCATGTCGTCAGTTAGAGCAATACTTTTCATACCTGCTTCTTTAACGCTATCTATAAGTTTTGAAACACGAACTAAGCTATTCTTTACAGAATACTCACTTTGACATTGAAGGTGAACAAAATCCACAGAACTCATTTATCCGAAAAAAAATATGAAATTTACTGATCTATTTTACAAACAATTTCAATACCAACTTTTAGCTTTTAACAATTATATATCTGAAATTCAACTATAAAAAATAAACCAATGAATAGGTTAAATATTTTGTGCAGCCTTAATTAGAGCCTGTGCTTTATCCATAGTTTCTTGCCACTCCATTTCAGGCAAGGAATCATAAACAATTCCTGCTCCAGCTTGGATATATAGCCTCTGATCTTTAACAATAGCGGTTCTAATAGCTATTGCAAGGTCCATTCCTCCATGCCACGATAAATTACCAATAGCTCCAGAATAAATATTACGCTTTAAATCTTCAACTTCATCAATAATTTCCATTGCCCTTACTTTTGGTGCGCCGCTTAATGTACCCGCTGGGAAAGTAGCTCTAAGAACATCAATAGAGCTCATATTCTGTTTTAATTCACATTCCACATTTGAAACAATATGCATAACATGCGAGTAACGCTCTATAAACATTTTATCTGTAAGAGTAACACTTCCAGTTTTAGCAATTCTGCCTAAATCATTTCTGCCAAGATCAATTAACATTAAATGTTCAGCAATTTCTTTTTCATCTGATAAAAGATCTTCCTCTAGCTTAAGGTCCTCTTCAAGTGTTTTTCCTCTTGAGCGAGTTCCTGCTATAGGCCGGATAGTTGCAATACTATTGTTATCCACACGTGTTAATATTTCAGGTGAGGAGCCAACTATTGCAAAGCCATTTAAATTAAGAAAATACATATATGGAGAAGGGTTAAGTATTCTTAATTGCCGGTAAAGCTCAACAGGATTTGACTTAAATGCACAGCTTAATCGTTGAGATGGAACAACCTGCATTACATCCCCAGCTTTAATGTATTTTTGAACTTTTTCAACTGCACTTATATAATTTTCTCTGCCAAAGCTTGATACAAAATCTTCTGACTTTATATTTTCGGAAGGAGTAGATGAATATTCAAATGATTTCTTAATATTAGCTTCAATCAAACTAAGCTTTCTAAGGCCCTTTTCAAATGACTCTTCATTAGGATTAACATGAGTAATTATGTGCACTTTACTAGTTAAATTATCAACTACCAAAAGATCATTTGAAACCATTAATAAAATATCTGGAACATTTAGCTCATCAGTTTTATTTATATGCGCCAGTTTTGGCTCTATATAACGAACTATTTCATATCCAAAGTATCCAACTAATCCACCATTAAAATCTGGCAGACTATCTAACTGTGGAACTTTAAATTGATTTTGGTATTCTTCAATCCACGCAAGCGGATCCTCTACCAACTTCTCTTGAATTAATTTTCCATTTTTTTCAACTTGAACTTCATAGTTGTAAACTTTAATTACTGTTTCAGCAGCTAACCCAATAAATGAATATCGACCCCATTTTTCACCGCCTTGAACAGATTCTAAAAAGTAACTATAAGGATTGTTAGCAAGCTTAAGATACAAAGCTAGAGGCGTTGCTGTATCAATAACAACCTCTTTAGAAAGAGGGATATGATTAAAGCCTTGATTGATAAGGCTGTTGAATTTTGACTTTTGCATGGGTATATTTTAGCATTACCCAGATTATGAAATCTTTAGATTAATTACTCGGCGAAAGGCTTTATTAAATTGTTAAATTAAAATTCTACTTGAGTATACAAAAAAGGCATTCCAATTTAAGAAATAAATTGAAATGCCTTTAATTTAAATGAACCTTTTTTTACTCTTCCACTTCAGCCTCAACTTCACTCAACTGAGCAGATAGCTCTTGCTCAGCATCATTCGTTTGCATAAATGAGGCGTCTATGCGCTTCTTTCTCTTTTCCTGATGGTGTTTAAAGCCAGTGCCGGCAGGAATAAGTCTACCTACAATTACATTCTCTTTAAGACCTTTAAGATCATCTACTCTTCCTGTTATTGAAGCCTCAGTAAGAACTCTTGTAGTTTCTTGGAAAGAAGCAGCAGAGATGAATGATTCAGTAGATAAAGATGCTTTTGT
Organism: Candidatus Pseudothioglobus aerophilus; assembly: GCA_014384565.1. Lineage (GTDB taxonomy): Bacteria > Pseudomonadota > Gammaproteobacteria > PS1 > Pseudothioglobaceae > Pseudothioglobus > Pseudothioglobus aerophilus. The sequence continues at coordinate 11,581 of JACNFO010000024.1, read as the reverse complement.
AATACCCATTAGCAATCTTTGGAATACAATCTCATCTTTCTTCTGTGCCTTCAACTGCTTATTCTTCTCTACAACATGAACAAATTCAGCTGTTTCGCCATTTACATAGTTTGAGTCTCCATTATCGATAATTTCAACTTTTCTAAGCATTTGCTTAACGACCACCTCTATATGCTTATCTGATATCTTAACTCCTTGAAGTCGATAAACATTTTGAACTTCTCTAACCATATAGTTAGCTAAAGCTTCTACGCCTAATAAGCGGAGAATATCATGGGGATTATATGGGCCATCAGAAATCACATCACCTTTTTCAACAGTTTCACCATCAAATACGTTGATTGCCCTCCAATGATGAATCATCATTTCAGTTACATCACCATCATCACTCGTAATAAGCATGCGAACTTTAGACTTTGTAGGACTTCCGAAACTAACAACACCAACAGTTTCTGCGAGAATCGCATGATCTTTAGCTTTACGTGCTTCAAATAAATCAGCAACTCTTGGCAAACCACCAGTAATGTCACTTGTTTTTGAAACTGCTTTAGGAATCTTAGCAAGTATTGAACCTGCATCAATAAGCTGTCCATCTTCTAGATTTATTTTAACTCCGGACGGCAAATAGTGCGTTGACAATATCAATTTTTTATCTTTTTTATCAACCAATTGAAGCATTGGCTTCATATCTTTTGCTGCTGAAGTTCTTTGTGCTTCCTCAATTATTTCAAAGAAGATTAAACCAGTCAAAGGATCTGAGTTTTTAACAACTGTTAAACCCTCAACAAAATCAATGAATGAAACTCTTCCAGAATTTTCAGCTATTATTGGGTGTGTATGCGGATCCCAATCAGCAATCTTATCTTTAGCCTTGACCTTGCCACCATCTTTAAAGTGAACAATAGCTCCATAAGGCAACTTATAGCGCTCTTTTACTTGGCCTAGTTCATTTCTAATTGAGGCTTCAGAAGATCTTGATACAACAACAAAATCACCACTAGCATTTTTAATAGACTTCATATTTTCAAAATGAACAATGCCATTAGTATCAATATTGATACTATTAACTGCAGTAGATGAGCTAGCAGCACCACCAATATGGAAAGTACGCATTGTTAGCTGAGTTCCTGGCTCACCAATTGATTGAGCAGCAATAACCCCGACAGCCTCACCAACTCCTATTTTGTGACCTCTTGCCATATCATTTCCATAGCAAGATGCACAGACACCATAAGATAATTCGCAAGTAATTGCAGAGCGCACTTTAATAAACTCAATACCAAGTTCATTAATTTTATCTGAATCATCTAATGTAATTAAATGATCTTTCTCTAAGAACACATCTTTTGAATTGGGTAGCATCACTTTTTCAGATACCACTCTACCAAGAACTGCAGTTCCTAATGTTTGAACTACATTTCCTCCATCAATAACAGCCTTCATTACCAAACCATTCTTAGTTCCACAATCCTCTTCTGTTACAACTAAATCTTGTCCTACGTCAACTAACCTTCGAGTCAGATAACCAGAGTTGGCAGTTTTTAATGCTGTATCAGCCAAACCTTTTCGAGCTCCATGAGTAGAAATAAAGTACTGCATATTATTTAGACCTTCACGGAAATTACTTGTAATTGGAGTCTCAATAATTGATCCATCTGGCTTTGCCATTAGACCACGCATTCCGGCCAACTGACGTATCTGTGCTGGTGAGCCTCTAGCTCCAGAATCAGCCATCATATAGATTGAATTAAATGATGGCTTTTTTTCTGTCTTTCCTTCAGCATCCGTTATATCTTCATAACCAACTTTATCCATCATTGCCTTAGCAACTTCCTCAGAAGTTCTTGACCAAATATCAATAACTTTGTTATAACGCTCACCATTAGTAACAACACCAGAAGCAAATTGCTGTTGAACATCTTTGACCTGAGAAGAAGCCTTATCAATCATCTCAGCTTTTTCACTTGGAATGATCATGTCATTTGAACAAAAAGATATTCCTGATTTAGTAGAGTATTCAAAGCCCATATACATCATTTGATCAGCAAAAATTACTGTTTCTTTAAGCTCTTGAGATCTATAGCAAACGTGTATTAAGTTTGAAACTACTTTTTTAGTTAAAGCTTCATTAATTAAGTCAAACGATAAGCCTTTAGGCAAAATTCTAGAAAAAATCGCTCTACCAATTGTAGTGTCAACAATACGAGTACCTACAGGTGTGAAAGCAGAGTCTATTTTTTTATAATCTTGTACTCTTAATTTAATCTTAGCATGAAGGCTAACTAACTTTGCATCATAAGCAGAAAGTGCTTCATTAGTATTAGCAAAAATCATACCTTCGCCTTGCTGATTAACCATCTCTCTAGTCATATAGTAAAGACCAAGAATTACATCTTGAGATGGAATAATAATTGGGTCACCACTGGCTAAATGAAGAATATTATTTGACGCTAGCATTAGAGTTCTTGCTTCTAATTGAGCTTCCTCAGAGAGTGGGACATGAACAGCCATCTGGTCACCATCAAAGTCCGCATTAAACGCAGTACATACTAGAGGGTGAAGCTGAATTGCCTTGCCTTCAATTAAAAGTGGTTCAAATGCTTGGATACCCAGTCTATGTAGAGTAGGTGCACGATTTAGTAAAACAGGGTGCTGATGAACAACTCTTTCAAGTATATCCCACACTTCAGGAATCTCACTTTCAACCATTTTCTTTGCAGCTTTAATAGTTGAAGCCAATCCATTAGCTTGCAGGCGATTATAAATAAAAGGCTTAAAAAGCTCTAAAGCCATCTTCTTAGGAAGTCCACACTGATGAAGTTTTAAATATGGACCACAAACAATAACAGAACGTCCAGAATAATCAACTCTTTTTCCTAGTAAGTTTTGGCGGAATCGTCCTTGCTTACCTTTAATCATATCTGCAATTGATTTAAGAGGGCGTCTATTATTGCCCATTACAGCACGACCACGACGACCATTATCAATCAAGGAATCGACTGCTTCTTGTAGCATACGCTTTTCATTTCTTACAATAATTTCAGGCGCATCAAGCTCTAATAATCTTCCAAGACGATTATTTCTATTTATTACTCGGCGATATAAATCATTTAAATCAGATGTTGCAAAACGACCGCCATCTAGAGGAACTAAGGGTCTTAAATCTGGAGGCAGAATTGGAAGCACATTCAAAACCATCCATTCTGGTTTATTTCCTGATTTTATTAAAGAATCAACTAGCTTAAGACGCTTATTGATTTTCTTCAGTTTAGTTTGTGATTTTGTATTAAGAGCATCATCTCGCAAATTTGCAGCTTCTTTTTCAAGTTGCATTTCAGAAAGAACATCCTGCATTGCTTCTGCGCCCATTTTTGCAACAAACTCATCATCACCATATTGATCTAAAGCTTCAAAATACATCTCTTCAGTAAGAAGTTGTTTTTTGATTAGTGGGGTGCTACCAGGATCTGTTACCAAAAAAGCTTCAAAATAAAGAACCCTTTCAATATCTTTCAAGGTCATATCCATAAGCAATCCTAACCTAGAAGGTAAAGATTTTAGATACCAAATATGTGCAACTGGAGCAGCCAGCTCGATGTGGCCCATCCTTTCTCGCCTTACTTTAGAAAGAGTGACTTCAACGCCACATTTTTCACACACTACATTTCTAAACTTCATGCGCTTATATTTACCACACAAGCATTCAAAGTCTTTCATTGGACCAAAAATCTTGGCGCAAAATAAACCCTCTCTTTCAGGTTTAAAGGTTCTATAGTTAATAGTTTCAGGTTTTTTTACTTCACCAAATGACCATGAACGAATTTTTTCAGGGGAAGCAAGTCCAACTCTTATTGCATCAAAATCTTGATCTTTATTTTGCTGTTTTAAAATTTGTAATAAATCTTTCAAATTATTCTCCTAATTTAATGTTGTTCAAGTTCAGTATCAATACCTAGAGATCGAATTTCTTTCACAAGAACATTAAACGATTCTGGCATTACTGACTCAGTACGATTTTCACCGTCCACTATATTTTTGTACATCTTAGCTCTTCCAGTAACATCATCAGACTTAACTGTTAACATTTCTCGCAGCGTATAAGCTGCGCCATAAGCTTCAAGCGCCCAAACTTCCATTTCACCAAATCTTTGGCCACCAAATTGAGCTTTACCACTCAATGGTTGCTGGGTAACAAGTGAATATGGTCCTGTAGAGCGAGCATGCATCTTATCATCAACTAAGTGATTGAGCTTAAGCATATGCATATAGCCAACAGTTATATCGCGGTCAAATGCATCTCCTGTACGTCCATCAAATAATTGAATTTGACCACTCTCAGGCAAATCTGCCATCTTTAGTAAAGACTTAATGTCATCTTCTTTAATTCCATCAAATACTGGTGTTGCCATTGGAACTCCAGATCGAAGATTATTAGCTAATTCCAATATCTCATCATCACTAAATGACTTTAAATCCTCAGCTTTTCCATAACTATTGTAAATAGAATCCAGCATTGAGCGAATTTGCTTAATAGTGTCTTTACGATGCTCATCTAGTAAATCACCAATTTTTTGACCCAAACCCTTAGCAGCCCACCCTAAGTGAACCTCAAGCACCTGTCCAACATTCATGCGTGATGGGACACCAAGTGGATTAAGAACAACGTCAACTGGTGTGCCGTCTGCAAGATGAGGCATATCTTCAACCGGTGATACACGTGAAATAACGCCTTTATTGCCATGTCGTCCAGCCATCTTATCACCAACCTGCAGAGTTTTACGGGTTGCCACATAAACCTTCACCATCTTTTGAACCCCTGGTGGCAATTCAGCTCCCTCTTTAATCTTGGCACTCTCTTGCTCATAAAAAAGCTCAAACTCTTCTTGTTTCGCTTTTGACTGCTTTACTAGTGCAGCAACTTCTTTATTTACTGCTGAATCTTTAACTTTTAATTTTGATAATTGATCATTTTCTAGGGACTTTAGATCTTTAGAAGCTAATTTATCACCACTTTTAATGCTTCCAATATTACTAGTCGAAACATTTCCAGAAAGCTTTAAACGAATTCGGCGAAAGATATCTCCATCAATAATTCCAAACTCATCATCAATATCTTTTTTGATGTTCTCTAAACGCTCTTCATCAATGACTAGCGCACGAGAATCTTTTGCAATACGGTCCTTAGTGAATATCTGGACATCGATTACTACTCCAGACTTTGAAGCACCCATTCTCAAAGAAGTATCCTTCACATTATTAGCTTTTTCTCCAAAAATAGCTCTCAATAGTTTCTCTTCAGGAGAAAGCACTGTTTCACTTTTGGGAGTAACCTTTCCAACAAGAATATCGCCACCCTTTACTCGAGCACCTACATATACAATACCTACATCATCTAGTTTTGATAGGGCAGATTCACTTACATTAGGAATATCTGCAGTAACCTCTTCAGCGCCTAACTTTGTATCTCTAGCATAAGCTGTCAATTCTTCAATATGAATTGAAGTGTAGCGGTCTTCCTGAACAACTTTTTCAGATATTAGTATTGAGTCTTCAAAGTTATATCCATTCCAAGGCATAAAGGCAATCATCATATTTTGACCTAGTGCAAGCTCACCTAAATCAGTAGATGGACCATCTGCCAACACATCACCTGCAACAACCTTATCACCTGGTTGAACAAGTGGCTTTTGATTGATACAAGTATTTTGATTTGAACGCGAATATTTGACCAAACTATAAATATCAACACCAAGCTCTCCAGCCTTTGCTTGCTTGGCATCAACTCGAATTACGATTCTAGAAGCATCTACTGTTTCAACAACTCCATCATGATTTGCAACAACACAGACCCTTGAATCTGTTGCAACAACTCGCTCAATGCCTGTTCCAACGAGTGGCTTCTCAGCCCTAAGAACAGGCACAGCTTGACGCTGCATATTAGAACCCATCAACGCACGGTTTGCATCATCATGCTCAAGGAATGGAATCAGTGATGCAGCTACTGATGATATTTGTTTTGAATCAATATCAATCAATGTCACCTCAGACTTATCTACCAGTACAAATTCATTTTTATGGCGTCCTGAAACAAGATCGTCTACCAAATAACCCTTGCTATCTACTTTAGAGTTTGCTTGAGCGATAGTGTGATTGATTTCATCAATTGCTGATACATAAACAATTTCTTTAGTTACCAATCCTTTTTTAACTATTTGATATGGTGTTTCTAAAAAACCGTAATCGTTTGTTCTTGCGTAAACTGCCAAAGTATTAATCAATCCAATATTTGGGCCTTCTGGCGTCTCAATTGGACATAACCGACCATAGTGGGATGGATGCACGTCACGAACTTCGAAACCAGCACGCTCTCTTGTAAGGCCACCTGGACCTAAGGCAGATATACGGCGTTTATGAGTTACACCAGACAATGGGTTAACTTGATCCATAAATTGCGACAACTGTGAAGAGCCAAAAAACTCTCTAACCGCTGCTGAAACTGGTTTAGAATTAATAAGGTCTTGAGGAGTTAATTCATCTGTTTCAGCAAGATTTAATCCCTCTTTTACTGCTTTTTCTACGCGAATAAGGCCTATTCTAAATTGGTTTTCAATCATTTCACCAATTGCTCTTACTCTTCTATTAGCTAGAGTGTCAACATCATCTACAACATCATGTCCATTCTTGATATCAATTAACTGTTTGATTACATTAATAATATCATCATGAGTTAGAACATGCTCACCAGTCTCACTGGCAACACCTAGCCTCCTATTAAGCTTCATTCTTCCAACACGTGAAAGATCATATCGATCATTATTAAAAAATAGATTAGAAAAAAGTGTGTTAACTGCATCTTCTGTTGCAGGTTCACCCGGTCTCATGACATGATAGATTGACATGCGAGCTTCAATTTCTGTTTGCAACTCATCTAGACGTAAAGTGTCAGATATATAAATACCATTTTCCGCATCGTTAAGATAAATAATATTTATTTTTTTAATCTTAGTTGCTGATAAGACCTCAATAGATTCTGCAGTTATCAATGAGTTAGCAGCTAATAAAATTTCACCCGTATCAGTATCAATTACATCTGAGGAAATTACCTTCCCAATAAGATACTCTAGCGGAGCACTGATTGAGTCTACTTTTGCATCTTGTAAAATTTTTGCGTGCCTAGCTGTAATTCGTCGACCTTGCTCAACAATGACATCCTTGCCAATCTTGATATCGAATTCTGCAATGATTCCTTTCAAGCGCTCAGGCTTTATAACTAAATCACATGATTTAGATTTTAATTTAACAATAATATGATCAAAAAAAGTATCAATAATATCATTTGTAGACTGTCCCATTGCACGTAGCAGTGAGGTGACAGGTAGTTTTCTTCTTCGATCAATTCGAACAAATAAATGCTCGTGATGATCAAACTCAAAATCTAACCATGAACCACGGTAAGGAATAATACGTGATGAGAATAATATTTTACCTGAGGAGTGAGTCTTCCCCTTATCGTGCTCAAAAATAACTCCTGGAGAACGATGAAGCTGAGAAACCACAACGCGCTCTGTACCATTAATTACAAAGGTTCCAGTGTCAGTCATCAATGGAAGCTGGCCTAGGTAGACACTTTCTTCAATAATTTGCTTAACACGACGCTTCTTCTTTAAATTAGAGCCATTTTTGTCAAAAAGAACCAAGTTAAGTTTAACTTGTAAGGTTGCAGCATACGTTACACCACGAAGCTTACATTCTTTAACATTGTATTTAGGCTCTTGAAGCTCATAATCTAAATATTCAATTTCAGCATAACCATTTAGGGCGGTAATTGGAAATACAGATTGAAAGACAGAGTGAAGGCCAATATTTTCCTTTTCAGTAGCTCCTTTTTGAATAAAGCTATTGAATGAATTAATCTGGATAGATAATAAATCTGGTTCTTTAAGAATCGACTCTCTTGTTCCAAAATTATTTCTGATACGTTTTTTTTCTGTAAATGAATAAGTCATGGATGCCCCGTAATAATCAATAAATGGTTTTCAAAATTACTTCTAAAAAAAACACCAAAATCCCCTTTGGGGATTTTGGTTTGTAGCATTAAACAAATTACTTAAGTTCTACGCTAGCACCAGCTTCTTCAAGCTGCTTTTGAATATCATCAGCTTCCGCTTTTGATGCACCTTCTTTAATTGCTGCAGGAGCGCTTTCAACAAGATCTTTAGCCTCTTTAAGGCCTAAACCTGTAATAGTACGAACAGCTTTAATAACGGCAACTTTCTTTTCACCAAAACTTGTTAGCATTACATTGAACTCAGTCTTTTCTTCAGCTGCTGATCCAGCATCTGCAGCTGCTGCTACTGGTGCTGCTGCAACCGCTGCTGCAGAAACTCCAAACTTTTCTTCCATTGCTGATACTAGCTCAACAACATCCATTACAGACATGTCTGCAATTGCACCTAAAATATCTTCATTGCTTAATTTCGCCATGATATTAACTCCTTTATATAATTATTATTGTTTTTGATCACGAACAGCTGCTACAACACGAGTTAACTTCGTTGGAACTTCGTTTAAAGTTCTAACTAATTTCTCAGTTGGTGCAAGCATCAACGCCATCAACATACTGATTGCTTGATCTTTGGTTGGTAGGCTCGCGATTCTCTTTAATTGATCTGCATCAATAAATTCACCGGAAACTCCCAAACCTTTAACAACTAATGCTTCATTATCTTTGATGAAGTCACTGAAAACACGCGCTACAGCGCCCGGATCTTCTTGAGAAAAACCCAAGATAACCGGTCCGCTTAAGACTGGGATAATACATTCACACCCTGTCTCAGCTAATGCCCTCTTTGCAAGCGTATTTTTAACAACACGCAAAGAAACATCTGCGTCCATAGCAGCATTTCGCAAATTAGTCATTTGTCCAACATTCAATCCACGATACTCAGCAACACCTACAGACACAGCACCATTAGCTACTGCATTGACCTGTTCAACGACTGCTTTTTTTGCTTCAAGATTTAGAGCCATAATCTCTCCTGAACAATTAAAAAATGAAAGCTATAAAATTACAACTTTCGCCACAAGGTATTTCCATACCCTCTACATAGGCAAATTGAAGGATCAATTTATTAAGCAACAAATTATCATCAATCTGTCGCACCTATGGTCTTTGAGGCAGAACAAGTTACCTTGTTGCCCAAAGAATTCCTTAGCTGATAATTATTAAATTATCAGCATTTAAATCTATTTAAATGTCTAAACTTGCGCTATCAATACTAAGGCCTGGGCCCATAGTCGACGACACACTTACTTTTTTGAAATAAATACCTTTTGCCGAGCTTGGTTTAGCTTTTTTAATCGCATCAATTAGTGCAGCAATATTTTCTTCTAACGCTTTCACGTCAAAAGAAGCTTTTCCAATACCAGCGTGGACAATTCCAGCTTTATCAGCGCGGTAACGTACTTGACCAGCTTTTGCATTCTTTACAGCAGTAGCAACGTCAGGCGTTACAGTTCCAACTTTTGGATTTGGCATTAATCCACGAGGTCCAAGAACCTGGCCTAATCTTCCAACAACGCCCATAGCATCTGGAGATGCAATAACTACATCATAATTTAAATCTCCATCTTGCATACTTTTCATTAGCTCATCCATACCTACAATATCTGCGCCAGCATCGGTTGCTTTTTGAGCGTTTTCACCTTGAGTAAAAACAGCCACTCGTACAACCTTTCCAGTTCCATTAGGAAGGACAACTGCACCACGAACATTTTGGTCAGATTTTTTTGTATCGATACCTAAGTTAATACTAACATCGACCGACTCATCAAACTTAGCTGAAGCACAATCTTTGACTAATGCTAAAGCTTCAGTAATTGCGTACTTAGAGCCTTCTTTAATTTTTAAAGCACTTGCTTTTTGATTTTTTGATAAATTAGCCATTATTATCCCTCCACCACAATACCCATTGAGCGAGCAGTGCCCGCAACAATTTGAACCGCTGCATCTAAATCATTTGCATTTAAGTCCTTCATTTTTATATTCGCAACTTCTTCTAATTGCGCACGAGTAACTTTACCAACCTTATTAAGATGTGGCTCACTACTGCCTTTTTCAATACCTGTCACTTTAAGAAGCAAAACTGCTGCAGGAGGAGTCTTCGTTATAAATGTAAAACTACGATCACTGTATACAGTAATAATTACAGGTACTGGCATCCCTTTATCAAGCTCTTGCGTTTGAGCATTAAACGCCTTACAAAAATCCATAATGTTTACACCATGTTGACCCAATGCTGGACCAACTGGTGGTGAAGGATTTGCCTCTGCTGCAGGAACCTGCAACTTAATATATGACTCAATTTTTTTTGCCATTTTTATCTCCTATGGGTTCAAACGCTTTTAAGCTCCCCGTTAACAAATTCAGTCGCTTCTGACTGATTGACTTATGTCTTCTCTACTTGAGAAAACTCTAATTCGACTGCAGTTGTTCGGCCAAAAATCAAAACCTCTACAGTCAACAAACTTTTTTCATAATTAACACTTTCAACAGTTCCATTAAATTCATTAAATGGACCTTCAGTAACCAAAACTTCTTCACCTGGTTGAAATGCAACCTTAGGCTTAGGCTTGTCAGCACCTTCTTGAACGCGTGCAAAAATTCTATCCACTTCTCTCTGAGTTATTGGAGAAGGTTTTCCAGATGAACCGCCTATAAATCCTATAACGTTATTAGTGTTCTTAACTAATAACCAGCTAGGCTCCGTAAGCTCCATCTTTATAAGCATGTAACCTGGGAAAAATTTACGCTCAGTTTCTTTTTTCTTTCCAGCTTTTAGCTCAACTACTTGTTCAGTTGGAATAAGAATCTCATCAACTAAATCTTCAATACCTTCTCTAGTCACAGCTTCTTCAATAGCTATTTTAACTTTCGCTTCGTAGCCGCTTCTAGCATGGATTACAAACCAATTCTTAGACATAATAATCCTTTACTTAAAAAATATTAATTGACGAAATTGATTGAACACCCCAAGTAAAGAATGCATCAACAATCCAAAGGAAAATTGCAACTATAACTACTGCAACCATAATGATTCCAGTTGTTTTTATTGTTTCTTGACGAGTCGGCCAAACAACCTTTCGTAATTCAATTCGTGTCTCTTTCAAAAAATGAACAAATCTATCACCTTGCTCAGATTTCACAAAAACAGTAACCGCTATAACCAAAACTACAAGGGTTACTAAAACTTTTGTAAGTGCATTAAATCCTAAAGGATTGACATAATATAAAGCAAGTCCAGCAACTACTATTAAAACTGCTAAGATAGTTTTCCACTGATCAGAACCACTCTTTAAATTTTCTATTTGTTTAGCCACATATATCCTTTAATTTGGCAGGCAAGGAGGGACTCGAACCCCCAACCAATGGTTTTGGAGACCACTACTCTACCAATTGAGCCACTTGCCTAAATATCAAACCCTAAAAAAAGTGGCTACTTTCAAAAAGCAACCACTTACTCAATTAACTAATCAACTCGTAATTTTCGAGACGACTCCAGCACCTACTGTGCGTCCACCT
>JACNFO010000057.1 GCA_014384565.1 Candidatus Pseudothioglobus aerophilus | reverse complement strand
CAACAAACTGGGATGAGTTTGTGGCTGCAGGACCAGCACTTCGTGCTAACGGAATCGTTCCTTTGGCCCAAGGTCAACAGGGATGGCAAACAGGCCTAACTTTTGGTGTATTAGCTACAGCACTAGTTAGTGAAGATGCTTGGTACGCAGTTAATCGTGATAAAGACGCTACAGTTGCGGCTGGTTCAGAATACGCTCGCGTATGGAAAGCTTTTGATGATGCCCGTAAAATGGCTGTTGGATCAAATGTTGGTGACTGGAACCTGGCTACTAATTTAGTGATAACTGGTAAAGCAGGTGGGCAGATTCATGGAGACTGGGCGCAAGGTGAGTTTAGCGTAGCTGGCTCAGTTGCAGGAACCGATTATTCGTGCCTTCCTGGCTTAGGAGAGCGTGCAATTTTAGATACTGGTGGAGATGCGTTTTATTTCCCAGCACAAGATGATGCGGATGTTGAAGCGGCTCAAAAAGAGTTAGCTGCACTTCTTGTTTCTCCTGCAGTACAAGTGGCATTTAACCTTAAGAAAGGTTCATTGCCAATTCGCGGTGATATTGATATGTCAACTGCGAATGATTGTATGCAGAAAGGCTTAAAGATTCTTGGTGGTGGCAATGTTGTGCCTTCAGGTGATATTCTACTTTCAGCTGATACAAACAATCAGGTTAATGAACTTATGAACACCTTTTGGAGTGATTTTTATATGAGCCCTGCAGATGCACAGGCTAAATACGCTAAAATCATTGCAAGTGCTGATTAAGTATTAAGTAAAAATAAAACTGTCAAGCTTAACTAGGGGCTTGGCAGTTTTTCATTAGATATTCCTAGTTTCTATTAAATTTTTTAACCATTTTCTTGTATATTTTTTAATACTTATGTTTACAAAAGCTCATCCTGAAAGGTTTTTTATAGTTTCAATTATGTTGGCCTTTGTCGCATTAGTAATGACTACTGTTGGTATAAAGGCTCAATTTCTTCAAAACATCCAGTTTCTAATATTGCTTGTATCACTTCTTCTAGTAATTTGGATTGGCTTTAAAGCAGGTAAGTTTAAAATTATTACAAATCGACTACGCAACCGAGCATTGGGCTGGCTTATTGCAGCAACATTCTCAGCAGTGCTTTGGTCATTTGCTCAAAAAAGCACTCAGATACTATTTCCAGCTCTTAAGGAGTATCGAAAGATTTGGAATACGTTTGAGCCTTTTGCTTTGTATGCGGTAGTTGTATTCATTTTATTTGCCTTGATGTTATTTATTGTTGGTTCGAGAGACTCTAATCTAGAGCGTCCAGGATTTATTGAGCGTTCCCTCGTTCATAATTTGTCTAGCAAAATAGCAGCATTACCTATGGTGTTAACTGCCGTTGGTGTTTTCGTTATAGCAACCTTATGGACGGTTTATCATTCGTTTACGAATAGTCGTATGCTTCCAAAAAGTGAGTTTATTGGACTCGCCCAGTACGAAAGACTTTGGAGCTCTGATCGCTGGTACATGTCTATAGAGAATTTAGCTATTTATGGCGCTTGCTCTTTAATTTTTTCCCTAGTTATTGGCTTTATGTTGGCGGCTTTATTGGATCAAAAAACAAGATTTGAAAATACATTTAGAACTATTTTTTTATATCCATTTGCACTTAGCTTTATTGTTACAGGGCTTGTTTGGCAGTGGATTCTTAATCCAGAATATGGCGTAGAAAAAATAGTAAGATCAATTGGATTTGAATCATTTGTTTTCAACCCTCTTTATAATATTGACATTGTTATTTATGGGATTCTTGCTGCTGGTCTCTGGCAGGGAACGGGCTTTATTATGTGTCTCATGCTAGCAGGACTGAGAGGCATAGATCAAGAAATATGGAAGGCTGCCCGTATAGATGGAATTCCAATGTGGAAAACTTATATTCAAATCGTCATTCCAATGATGCGCCCAGTTTTTATTACAACACTTGTTATCATTGCTGCTGGAATTATTAAAGTATATGACTTAGTTGTTGCGCAAACTTCAGGTGGCCCAGGAATTTCTTCAGAGGTCCCTGCAAAATATGTATATGACTATATGTTTGGTGCGCAAAATCTAGCTCAAGGCTTTGCTGCCTCAACCATGATGTTAGTTTCTGTTTTAATTGTATTAATTCCATTTACATATTTGGAATTTGGGAGACGTAAAAATGCCTAATTCTTCAGATATGAAAATTACAGATGGACCTAGAGGGCCAAAACCACGCAAGATACTAAGTCGAAGAAATATTATTCTTTATGGGACGCTTATATTTGTCGCCATATATTACTTAGTTCCACTTTATGTGATGATTGTTACTTCATTAAAAGGAATGCCAGAAATTCGTCTAGGTAATATCTTTTCTCCTCCTATTGAGGTTACTTTTGAGCCCTGGGTTAAAGCATGGTCGCAGGCCTGCACAGGACTTAATTGTGACGGGTTATCTAGAGGATTTTGGAATTCAGTAAAAATAACCATTCCTTCAGTTTTTGTATCAATAGTAATTGCATCTATTAACGGCTATGCTTTGGCAAACTGGCGATTTAAGGGGGCTAATCTGTTTTTTACTATCTTAATATTTGGCGCATTTATTCCTTATCAGATTATGATTTATCCACTTGTAATATTGCTGCGTGATTTGGGGCTTTATACAAAATTACCTGGATTAATTCTTATTCATACTATTTTCGGAATGCCTATTTTAACGCTATTATTTCGTAATTATTTCACGACCATTCCTGAAGAGCTTTTTAAAGCAGCTAGGGTTGATGGAGCAGGTTTTTGGGGGATATATTTCCGAGTAATGATGCCGATGTCTCTGCCAATTTTTGCCGTCGCTATTGTTTTGCAGGTGACAGGAATTTGGAATGACTTTCTATTTGGTGTGATCTATACAAAACCCGAAAATTATCCAATGACTGTCCAGCTTAATAATATTGTGAATTCAGTTCAAGGGGTAAAAGAATATAACGTAAATATGGCCGCTACATTGTTAACGGGACTGGTGCCTTTGGCTATCTACTTTATTTCAGGAAAACTCTTCGTGCGCGGCATTGCTGCAGGCGCCGTTAAAGGTTAAAAAAAGGATAATTTAATAATGAATAGTATAGAAATTAAAAATCTTTCACTAAATTTTGGTGATGTTAAGGTACTTAAAGATCTTAATTTAACGATTGAAAAAGGAGAGTTTCTAGTACTCTTAGGCGCTTCAGGTTGTGGTAAATCAACATTATTGAACTGCATTGCTGGACTTTTGGATGTTACGGATGGTCAGATTTTTATCAATGAGCAAAATGTTACTTGGCTTGAGCCAGCGCAGAGGGGGATTGGTATGGTATTCCAATCCTATGCGCTTTATCCGCAAATGACGGTTGAAGGTAATCTTTCGTTTAGCTTAAAAAATGCAAAACTTGCTAAAGACGAGATTAATAGACGAGTGAAGAATGCTTCAGAGATCCTTCAAATTGAGGATCTTTTAAAGCGGAAGCCTGCAGCGCTTTCTGGAGGTCAGCGTCAACGAGTAGCAATAGGGCGAGCTTTAGTAAGAGATGTTGACGTTTTTTTATTCGACGAACCTTTGTCTAACCTAGATGCTAAATTAAGAACAGAGCTAAGAGTTGAGATTAAAAGGCTTCATCAAAAATTAAATAATACGATGATTTATGTAACTCATGATCAAATTGAAGCAATGACATTAGCGAATCGTATAGCAATTATGAGGGACGGGTTGGTCTTACAATTGGATGACCCAAAAAATATTTATAATTTTCCTATTAATAAATATGTTGCAGAGTTTATTGGCTCTCCAGGAATGAATTTCCTTCAAGGAAAGATTAATAATAAGGACAATATAAGCTTTCAAATTGACGATACTTTATTTGAATTAGATGGCTATAATTTTCAAACAATTGTTGAGGACAAAAGGCCTGTATGGCTTGGAGTAAGGCCCGAAAATATAGTGGTTAATGACGGCAATAAAAGTATGCCTGTTAATTTTGATGTAGTCGTTGAGGTTATTGAACCTATGGGCGCCGATACACTTGTTTGGTCACATTTTAATGGTCATGAATTTCGATTTACTGTTGACGGAAATAAAGTTATCAATATAGGCGAAAAAATTAACTTAGGTTTCGATCCTCTTCACATTTCAATCTTTGACTTTGAGAGCGAAGACAGACTGTAAATAATTTTTTAATATAATATATAGGTTGAAACATATGTATAAATTTCCTAAAAATTCGCAATTAAATAATCCTAAATTCCTTTTTGGTGTTGCAACTGCATCTTATCAAATTGAAGGTGCAACAAACGTTGACGAGCGCTGCACTTCAATTTGGGATACTTTTTGTGCTACACCAGGTAAGGTTTATAAGCAACATAATGGCGATGTTGCTTGCAATCATTACAATTTATATCAGCAAGATGTTGACCTTATTGCATCCTTAGAAGTTGATGCATATAGACTTTCAATTGCATGGCCACGTATTATAAAACTTGATGGAAGTGTTAACCAGAAAGGGCTTGATTTTTATGATAGGTTGATCAGCGCCTTAGAAGAAAAAAATATTAAAATAATGGCTACTCTTTATCATTGGGATTTACCTCAATATTTAGAGGATGAGGGTGGTTGGTTAAACAGAGAAACGTCAACTAAATTTGCTGAGTATGTGGAAGTTGTGAGCTCTTATTTTGGCGACAGAATTGATTTTTATGCTACCTTGAATGAGCCCTGGTGTAGCGCTTATCATGGTTATCGATATGGAATCCATGCCCCTGGTATTGTAGGTGATAAATCTGGTTTTTTGGCTTGCCATAATTTGCTGTTGGCTCATGGCTTGGCTATGCCAATATTAAGAAAAAATGCCACAAACTCTAGGCACGGAATTGTACTAAACTTTACCCCTAATTACCCTGTTGATGATTCTGCTATCGAGGCTGCAAAGTTTGCAGATGATGAGCATTCCCATTGGTTTATTAAGCCAATTATGGAGGGGAAGTATCCTGAATCTGTATTTCAACATTTTATTGATGTAATGCCGACTATTGAAGACGATGACATGGCTATTATTAGTGAAGAAATTGACTTCTTGGGGGTAAATTTTTACTCTCGAAGTATGGTTGAGAGCGGAAGACAAGGAAAGGTTTCCGATACTATTTTGAAAAAACTCGAGCGAGCAGAGGCTCGCGTTCAAGAGTTCAATGATGTTTCTGCTGAGGACACCAAGGCAGAGCAGCTACAAAAGCTAATGAATCAAAAAAATTCTCACTATCAAAATGTTGATTTAGATGAAGTAGAGCGAACACATATTGGTTGGGAAGTTCACCCAAAAGCGCTTCTTAAATTGTTAATGGATCTTCATGAAACATACAACTTGCCACCGATTTATATTACTGAAAATGGAGCTGCAGTAGATGATCACTTAATTGATGGGGTGGTTGATGATGAGCAGCGTTATCGTTATTACCAAAATCACTTGTCTATGGTTGATCAAGCAATTAACAAAGGAGTTGATATTAGAGGTTATTTTGCATGGAGCCTTATGGATAATTTTGAGTGGGCAGAGGGCTACAAAATGCGTTTTGGTATTGTATATGTTGACTATGAAACTCAAAAAAGAACGCTCAAGCAAAGTGCCATTAAGTTCCAGGAGTTTTTAAAGGCTCGGAAACAAGGATTATTGGCTTAGAAATAGTCTAAATATTGTGTATAAATGTAACCTTAAAGGTAATAAATTGTGACACTTTGACACAAATTAAAAAATCTCATAGTTTAAAATTTAGAAAGTTTTTGCATTCTACTTTAAATATTTTTTAGCAACTTTATGAATAAACTGCATTCGGATATTGGCCTAATAGGTTTAGGTGTAATGGGCTCAAGTCTTGCTTTAAATATGGAGAGTAATGGCTACAGAGTCTCTGTGCACAATCGCACAACTCCACAAATAGATAATTTAATCAATAATAGATCAAAGAGTAATAATATTATTGGTTTCGCTAATCTTGAGGAGTTTGTAAGTTCAATTGAAAAGCCTCGTAAAATTATGCTAATGGTCGTTGCGGGCACTGTTGTTGATGACTACATTAATAAACTTATTCCTCTTATCGACAAAGGCGACATCATTATTGATGGTGGCAACTCTCATTACCCCGACACTATCA
>JACNFO010000062.1 GCA_014384565.1 Candidatus Pseudothioglobus aerophilus | reverse complement strand
AATACTCAACTGGAGCAAGATTACGAATACCTGAGAACAGTTAAGTACTTGTGCCAGTTCCGGCTACTAACTTAATCACTGTTGGAGCAAGGTTCTCAACTGGACTAACCCATAGCTCTTGTAAGTTGAGACGAGGGTAGGTGTATTTGGCTATCTCTTTATAACAGTTTATCTTTTGGTCAAGACAAACTCTAAGAGCAACGAGAAATGGTTAAAGGACTATGAGTAAGTTAAATACTTTTTGATAAACAAGTCATGCATGTTATGCACTTTGCATGACTTGCATGACTTAAAAAGCTAAAAGTTATTAATAAATTATTACTACCCTAGGTGGAGACAAATATTGCTTACTTAGAAAGAGTAGTTTCTTCATAATAGAATTGTTTATCAACTTGGAATAAAGTCCAAACTTCGTTTCATCTGTGAGGGAGGTATTATTAATAGTTAACCGAGTTCAATGAGCCTCCCCCCGTACCCTCAAAGTCAGAATAAATATGCGAGGGATGGTAGTTTTTTAATAGTATTTAACTAAACCAATTATTTGGAGCGCTTATGTTTTCATTTTGTTGTAAGTTTGATGAATGAGCGCCTCTTTTTGTTGTAACTTAATCCAGGCAGCCTCATCAAACTCCTGAGTTGGGGGCTCGTCCATCGTAAAATGCTTATATTCATCAACACCCCTCACTAGCATGGCTGAGTCATTATCAGTTTGAGTCTGATACATGTCCGTAGAAATATAATTAATAGTTAATCCAATTCTTCGATTACTGCTTTCATTTGGGTACGAGGTGTGCATTGTCCAGCCGTGATGAAGAGAAGCCTCTCCAGCCTTTAATGGGACGCTTACCGAATCACTTTCAGAGACATTTTCAATCATTTGGCCATGATGAAGAAGGTTGTGTTTGTCAACCGTAGTTCTATGAGGAATTTTTCCATTTTTATGGCTTCCAGGAATCATGTGCATGCACCCGTTCTCCTCAGTTGCATCAGACAGGGCGACCCAAGCAGCCACCTGTTTGTCGTCGTTAAAACCCCAATAGGTCAGATCTTGATGCCAGCTTATGTGCGTTTTTGATTTTGGCTCTTTTATAACAAAGGAAGTATTATAAAGTAGTATATTTGGACCTAAAATCTCTTCAATTTTATCGAGAAGCTTGTCATTGGTACCTAGTTTATAAGCAATATCAAGTGCAGTATGAATCTTATAGCGGTAATTAAGCAGGCCTATTCTTTGCTCAACACTTTCAAGTATCTCTCTATAGGAATTTGCTGTTTCAGCGTCAATCACTGAAATAGGCGCGTAAAAACCATCTTTCTCAAATTTTGTTTTAAGTTGACTCATAACTCCTAAGAAAGGCTAACTTTTAGGGATTGTATTTCACTTTAAAACTTTTAGCAATAATCTATTGCAGAAAAAATACTAATTTCTCAATTCTTTCTGATTTTCTTCTTCAATTAATCGAACAACACTTAAATGAGGAGCTTCACTTCCATAAATTTTTGTTGCTTTCTGGTAAGTCTTCATTACCTTTTCTCCTAGAGGCATAGTTACTCCTAAGTGCTTACCAAGATCAACAATTAGCTTTATATCTTTTTCAGCAAGACCCAGAGTAAAAGAATCGTCATAACTTCCATCAAGCACTTTTGGTATGTAGTTTTCTACTACGTAACTCTTTGAGCAGCTATTCATTAATACTGAATGAAAGGTACTTAAATTGAGGTTTGCTTTTGCAGCAATCATTAATGTCTCACCAATTCCTTGGGCTGTTAGGTAGTTCAAATGTAGTTGTGCCAATTTAGTTACATAGCCAGAGCCTGAAGGACCCATTCGTATAGGTTTCGAAGCAATAACCTCTAATAGAGGTTGAAATTTATTGAGTACATCCTCATTAATTCCTAAAAAAATAGATAGTGTGCCGGCACTCGCTCCTTCTGTGCCACCACTTACTGGAGCATCAACAAGGGTCAAATGTTGTGGCGCTCTTTCTTTAACTTTCTCCCACTCTGCCAATTCATTGGTGCTGGTTTCAAACCAAGTAGCGCCGATTTTTAGATTCTTTAAAATACCTTCCTCACCTAGTGCAAGAAGATTTATTTCTTTTGAACTGGGAAGAGAGGTAAAGAGAACGTCACACTGAGAGCACAAGTTGGAAACATTTTCTCCGTGTACTGCGCCTTTACTAATAATATCACTTAGTGCTGTGTCATTAATATCCAGAACGATTAAGTTGTCTTCGGCATTTTGACAATGCTTTAATAAATTCATTGCCATTCCTGAGCCCATATTTCCTAAACCAATAAATCCTATATTCATATTTTCTTCTCAGTCAGTTAAGTTATCGAGTCGCTCCAAATTACGTTCGTGATGAATTGGCATAGAGCGACCATAAAAGGCTTCAGCATGGTGAGGTCTATTAACCAAGTAGGGATTAGTGACATAGGTTGGCAGAGCTATAATTCTAGGTTCAGTGCCCTTAGTTACTGTCACTCTGTGCAATGAATAGCGACCTTTAAATATTTGTAAATCACCTGTTCTTAAACTGAGCACTTTTAGCTTATCTCTCTCACCATATAAAACACTTTTAACGTCATTAAAATTTTCATTTTTTGGTGAACGAATATCAGGCGCATACTCAAAGTCTCCACCTTCATCTGATTCATTAACCAATATACTAACAGTGAAATCATTGCCATCAAAGTGCCATGGGAAGTAGTCGCCATCTTTCATTACGCTATAAGGATTTCGACCTAATGGCTCCGCCCAACGATAGATTGGTCCAACATTTAAGCACTCTGAAAAAAAATGAACCATAACATCTGAATCGTATATTTTTCTTAAAATAGAGTCTGTTTCTAAAAGGTCTGAGTTTATAAATGAAGACGTTCTTTCCTCAAAAAAACGCATAGGGTGGTCCTTAGGCAGTGAAGAGTCATCTTTTGTAAGATAAGGATTGACGAAAGAATGTGCCCTTAGCGCGCCAGCCATAATCCGAAATGCTTCATCTCTCATTTTTTGTACTGCTGAACTAGTAATGAAATTAGGAATGTGGGCACATCCCCATTTTTCTAGATCTTTACGGCAATCATTAACAAGCATCTCTCTTCTTGGACTCGTCAAATCATGAATAGGGAATTCCTCAAGATCGATAAACTCGTCTAATCGAATTTCAAAAGAGCTAAAAGCCGATGGAGAAGCATTTTTTGTCATAATCTTTACTTCTTATATGATGGATCAAGTCGATCACATCGACGCAACAATGCAGGCCATTCATATAAACCAGGCTTAAATGCCTCGTATTGATTTGAAGCAATTGGCCATAGCTGCTCTAAACCAGAATCTAAATCTATCTTTGAGGCAGTTGCCGAGAGTGCAACTTCACACATCCGAATCAAATAATACATATTCATAAAGCATTGGCCAGCAGTCTCTCCAACAGTTAAGAATCCATGATTTCTCATCACAAGACATGAGTTATTGCCTAAATTTTTTGCAATCCTTAGTCTTTCATCAGGGTCAACAGATAATCCTTCCCATTCATGATAACCAATTTTTCCAAATAACATTGAAGAATCCTGAACAAGAAAAGGAATCTCCTTAAAGGCTGTTGCTGCAATAGCGCTTGGAGGATGTGCATGAAAAACAAATTTGTTGTTAGGATGGTTTAGGTGGATTGCACTATGAATAATGAATCCAGCAGTGTTAAAATCTTTAGGGCCTTCTAGGACAGTGCCGTGCTCATCAACTTTAATTAAATTCGAGGCAGAAACCTCTTCATAGGAGAGTCCAAATTGGTGCATATAAAAATGATGATCAGAGCCTGGAACTCTTGCAGTGATATGATTCCAGACAGTATCATCCCAGCCATACATCGCTGTCAGTCGAAACATAGCGGCTAAGTCAATTCTTATATTATTTTGTTGCTCTTTTAAATCTGAGTCTTGACTGACCATAGCCTATTAACCATACTTTTAAATCACAGATTATAATCTTACAATAAATATAATCAAGTTAATAAATTTAGTTCATAAAAGTGAAAAAAAATTAACTCCTTATATTTGAATAATTGATAGAATATCTCTTGTGAAAATCTCAACTTTAAGCACTCAAATAGTAAATTTACCTTTTGAAAAGAGGATAACAACTGCAATCCACACAATGGAATCAGTTGGTTGTGTTTTACTAACAATAGAAACTGACGAGGGTGTTAAGGGTCAAAGCTATTTATTTACCCTTAACGCTCATAGAATTAAAGTTTTCAATCAGGTTTTGATCGATTTTTCGCACCATATAATTGGAAAAAATCCCCAATTTGTTGAGGCTATTTGGCAAGATATTTGGCATAAAATTGATTTAGAAGGACGAAGCCAAATAGCTATTTCTGCCTTATCAACAATTGATACTGCACTCTGGGATATTAATGGAAAGATAGCAAAATTACCACTTCATAGACTTTTTGGAGCTTACCACTCAAAAATCAAAACATACGCAAGTGGTGGCTTATGGCTCTCTCAATCGATAGACTCTCTTCTACTACAGGCAAGTGAGTTCATTGACCAAGGTTTTCGTTCTATGAAGGTTAGAGTTGGCAGTGAAGACTATTTAAACGACGTAGAGAGAGTTAAAGAGCTTAGAAAGGCAATTGGCCCCGATATTGAATTGATGGCAGATCTGAATCAAGGCTTGAGTCCTAAGGAAGCAATACGTCTTGGAGGGAAGTTAGAAGAATATGATTTATTATGGCTAGAAGAACCAGTTGCGTCTTCTAATAGAAAGGGCCACGCAGAAGTTAAAGAAAACCTTAATATTCCAATTGCATCGGGCGAAAATGAATACACTCGATTCGGTATTCGTGAAATGATTGAAGCCAATGCCTGCGACGTTTTGATGCCAGACCTTCAGCGCATTGGAGGAATCTCAGAAATGAGAAAAGTTGCTCATTTAGCTGAAACTTACAACCTGCCAATATCAACTCATATATTTACAGAACAAAGCATAAGCGTTGCCGCTTCATTAAAGAATTGCATTTCAGTTGAGCATATGCCTTGGTTTTCAGGGTTATTCAACGAAAAAATTGATATTGTAAATGGCTATATTGAAGTACCAGAGCGGCATGGAATCGGCTTTACTTTTGATGACGCTTACATAAAAAAATTCATTTATACCAACACTCACTCTATATAGGTATTTTTAATTAATTCAAATCCTATTTGATGAGGAAGACACGTTGGTTAGTTAATAAATCAAGTTATCTTCAAAAGGGTAGTGACTTAAAACTTCAAGTTCCGTGTCGGTTACAAGAACCATTTGCTCTAGTTTTACACCAACTTCTCCTCCTTTTTCGCCGGAATAGCTTTTAACACACAATACCATGTTAGGCTCAACAATTCCATCATATCCATCCCTCGCCCAGTCTTCTTGATAATATATTTTGGGGTACTCGTCGGACAGGCCAGCCCCATGGTAAACACAAGGGTAACGGTAGAAGAAGCGGTGATAAATATGGACTTTATAAAGATATTAAAGATCAAGGTTACTGCTTGTCAACAAATACTCATAATAAGACATTATTTGCGTTAGCTGTTCCGGTGATATCTAGTAGTGATAAATTTGTAGGTTCGATTGTTGTCTCTGGCCCTAAAGACAATTTTGATGAAGGCCAAAAAAAATCTCTTATTGATTTGCTTAAAAATCAGCTTAAGGGAGTGGTAAACAAAAATGGAAGGCTTATCTCTTAAATCAAAATCCAAATTCCGTTTGATGTGTGAGGGAGGGTGTATATATCTATCTACGATGTCGAGGTAAACCTGAGAGCGGTTAAGTATTTGTGCCAGTTCCAGCTACTAACTTAATCACTGTTGGAGCAGAGTTTTCAACTGGACTAACCCATAACTCTTGTAACTTGAGACGAGGGTAGGTGTACTTAGCTATCTCTTTGTAACAGTTAATCCTTTGGTCAATGCTTGCTTCATCAGATTCAGCTATCTCAATTAGCTTTTGGATTGGGTTAACATCCAACTTAAGGAGTAAGTCATCAGCCCTGATAAGGGTAACTTTGTTAGGTGTACCCTTCTTTCTTCCACCTATTTTTGAGTGTCCTTCTTCAAACATAGTGAAACAATAGTATTAAGTTAGTAAATAGCCGCCATAAAACCTCTCTAGACATATTCTGTATTTTACGCTAATTTTATTGAAAGCGTAATCCCAGCGTAATCCCGAGAATTATTTGGATTTAGGTGAAATGGCTTAAAACCTTATGGGATATGGTGGTTATGGGTGGACTTGAACCACCGACCCCAGCATTATGAATGCTGTG
>JACNFO010000026.1 GCA_014384565.1 Candidatus Pseudothioglobus aerophilus | reverse complement strand
GCTTTAGCTTCTGCTGAAGCAGCTTCTGCCGCTTCTTTAGCCTCTGAATCTGCTTTAGCTTTTTCTTCAGCTGCAATTTTTTTAGCTTTATCATCAGCTTTAGCTGCATGTTTGGCTAATTGTTTTTCACGAATTGAAGGATCTCTGTATTCTTTCACAAGCTGTTTTACGCGATCAGAAATCTGTGCGCCTTGTGAAATCCAATGTGACAGTCTGTCTTCTTCTAGTTGAAGCCTGACTTCTTGTCCGCGAGCAACTGGATTAAAGAATCCAATACGCTCAATGTAACCACTATCTCTTCTCTTTCTAGAGTCAGTTGCTACAATCGAATAAAAAGGGTTTTTCTTGGCTCCACCTCGGGCTAGTCTAATCTTAACCATGGGTTTTTTGCTCCTTTTAGATTGTTGAAATATTAAGGCGAGAAATTATATCAGTTTTAAATGTCACGTGCCAAATTAATCGCATTACCAATATAATTCATCGGGGTTAACTTACGAAGCTCTTCTTTAGCCTCTGCGGGGATTTCCAATGTACTTATAAAGTCATCTATTATTTTGGAATCAATTTGTTTGCCGCGAGTCAAATCCTTAAGTTTTTCATAAGGATTTTCAACACCGTACCTTCGCATAACTGTTTGAATTGGCTCCGCTAAAACTTCCCAAGCTTTATCCAAGTCCTCAGTTAACTTGCTCTCGTTAATTTCTAACTTTCCAATGCCCTTACATAGCGATGCATATGAAATTAAACTATGGGCACAGCTAACTCCTAAGTTTCTTAATACAGTAGAATCTGTTAAATCTCTCTGCCACCTTGAAATTGGAAGTTTTGTTGCAAAGTGATCACCAACTGCAATTGCTAAACCTAGATTTCCTTCAGCATTCTCAAAGTCAATTGGATTAACTTTATGCGGCATGGTCGATGAACCAATCTCTCCCTTAATTGTTTTCTGAGTGAAGTAGCCTAACGAAATGTAGCCCCAGATATCGCGACAAAAGTCAATTAGAATTGTATTAAAGCGATTTAATGCATGAAAATACTCAGCAATATAGTCATGCGACTCAATTTGAGAACTATAAGGAGCGAAATTTATACCAAGCTTTTCAATAAAATCCTTTGAAACATTTTGCCAATCAATTTCTGGGTACGCGCTTACATGGGCATTAAAATTTCCAACAGCGCCATTAAACTTGCCCATTATCTGAACTGCACTAAGCTGGTCAATTTGCCTGCTTAGTCGATAAGAAAAATTTGCCATCTCTTTACCAAGAGTGGTTGGTGATGCAGTTTGACCATGGGTCCTAGAAAGCATTGCAACTTCTGCATTATCTTTTGCTAGTTTTTTTATTAAACTTAGCGTGGCATTCATTTCATCAAGAAGGACAAGCCTTCCATTTTCTAGCATTAGTGCATGCGACAGATTATTTATATCTTCTGAAGTGCAGGCAAAGTGAATAAATTCACTTACTTTTTGAAGCTCAGGGATTGAGGAGACTTTTTCTTTAAGGAAGTATTCAACAGCCTTAACATCATGATTAGTAGTTCCTTCAATTTCTTTTATTGATTTAGCATCTTCTAATGAAAAGTTATCTGCAATAGCCAGAAGAGCTGCATTAGATTGAGGGCTAAATTTTGGAACTTCTGAAATATGAGGGTTGTTTGACATTGCTTCTAACCATCGCACCTCAACAAGAAGTCTATACTTTATTAGCCCAAATTCACTAAAAATTGCCTTAAGTGAGCTTGTTTTATCGCTGTAACGACCGTCAATGGGTGAAATGGAAGTGAGGTTATTAAATGTCATAATACGAACTATTGCTTTAAAAAATTTAAGCTTTCATATTAAAAAGGATAAAATTATACTCTTTTATTTAAACACCTAATAGTCAGTATTATTATGAAAGAAGCCTACTTAAAGCATTGCGATGAAAGAAAATCAGAAAACCTTCCTCCCCTAGTACTTAATGCAAAACAAACCAAGTCAGTAGTTGAAGGCCTCATTTCAGGCTCAGATGATGACTTTTATCTAGATTTATTAACCCATAGAATTCCGCCTGGCGTTGATGAGGCGGCCTATGTAAAGGCTGGATTTTTAACAAGTATTGCCAAAGGTGATGAGTCTTGTAAGGCTATTTCACAAAAACATGCCACATTTTTATTAGGAACAATGCTTGGCGGATACAGCATTAATTCATTAATTGACTTACTTGATATTGATGAAACTGCTGAGGAAGCATGCAAAGCACTTTCTCACACCATCCTTATCTATGAAGCACACCAAAGTATTGTAGAAAAATCAACTCGCAACAAGCATGCTAAAAAAATAGTTGACTCTTGGGCCTCAGCTGACTGGTTTACGTCGAAAGAGCCTCTTCCTGAAAGCATAAAAGCGGTAGTTTTTCGCGTAGATGGTGAAACAAATACAGATGATCTCTCGCCTGCTACTGAAGCTTGGTCTCGCCCTGATATTCCTCTTCATGCAAAAGCAATGCTTATCAAAAAAATGGATAAGCCGCTTGAAAAAATTGAGCAGCTTAAAGAAAAAGGACTTCCTTTAGCCTATGTTGGTGACGTAGTTGGAACGGGATCTTCGCGTAAATCTGCAATCAATTCAGTTTTATGGCATATGGGTAAGTCCATAGACTTCATCCCTAATAAAAATAGTGGCGGCATAGTTCTAGGAGGGAAAATTGCACCAATATTTTTTAATACCGCAGAGGATTCTGGAGCACTTCCGATTGAATGTGACGTTTCGAAGCTTCAAATGGGTGATGAAATTACAATTTATCCTTATGAAGGAATTATTAAAGATGCATCAGGTGATACGGTCTCAACTTTTAACCTGTCGCCCAGCACAATGCCAGATGAAGTCCGTGCAGGAGGAAGAATTCCCCTTATTATTGGACGAGGACTTACTGACAAAACAAGATCTGAGCTTGGCTTAAATGTAAGTGATATTTTTCTGCGTCCAGTTGACCCAAAAAATAGCTCTGCAGGATTTACTTTAGCTCAAAAAATTGTAGGCAAGGCTTGCGGAGTTAAGGGCATTAGGCCAGGGACTTATTGTGAACCTCGAATGAGCACTGTTGGCTCTCAGGACACTACTGGCGCTATGACTCGTGATGAATTAAAAGAGTTAGCTTGTTTAGGTTTTTCTGCAGACCTTGTAATGCAAAGTTTCTGCCATACCGCAGCCTATCCTAAACCTATCGACCTTGAGCTTCAGCACACTCTTCCAGATTTTATGCATTCTCGAGGCGGGGTTTCGCTAAAACCAGGAGATGGTATTATTCACTCTTGGCTAAACCGTATGCTTTTGCCAGACTCTGTGGGAACTGGTGGAGATTCACACACACGCTTCCCAATTGGCATTAGCTTTCCCGCGGGCTCTGGATTAGTTGCTTTTGGAGCTTCAATTGGAGTTTTGCCACTAGATATGCCAGAGTCGGTTTTAGTTCGATTTAAAGGTAATATGCAGCCTGGAATCACCTTAAGAGACCTAGTCAATGCCATACCTTATGTTGCAATTCAAAAAGGTCTGCTCACTGTAGATAAATCTAATAAAAAGAATGTATTTTCTGGTCGTGTCTTAGAAATTGAAGGGCTAGGAGATCTTAAAGTTGAACAAGCATTTGAACTTGCTGATGCTACTGCTGAAAGATCTGCAAATGGCTGCACTGTTCAGCTTAACAAGGAGCCAATCGCAGAATACCTAACTTCAAATATTACTCTTCTAGGCTCAATGATTGATGCTGGTTACGATGATAAAAAAACCATTGCCAAAAGAATCCAAGATATGAAAAAGTGGCTTGATAATCCGGAGCTTCTTAAGGCCGATAAAGACTGTGAGTATGCTGAAGTAATTGAAATAAATCTAGACGAAATAAAAGAACCAATTCTAGCTTGTCCAAATGATCCAGATGATGTCAGACTTCTTTCATCGGTTGCCAAAACTTCAATTGATGAGGTTTTTATTGGCTCTTGTATGACTAATATTGGACATTTTAGAGCTGCAGCTCAGCTACTAAAAGATAAAACTGAGTTAAATACAGTCTTATGGGTAGTCCCTCCAACACGAATGGATGAAAAACAACTAAGAGCTGAAGGCATTTATGAAACATTTGAAAGGTTAACAGATCGAACCGAAGTTCCTGGATGCTCACTTTGCATGGGCAACCAGGCAAGAGTTGAAGAAGGTGCTTCAGTCGTTTCAACCTCAACAAGAAACTTTCCAAATCGACTCGGTGATAATAGTAATGTTTTCTTAGCCTCTGCTGAGGTTGCTGCAATATCAGCAAAACTAGGCTATATTCCAACTCCTGAAGAATATCTATCTTTAATGAAAGATATAGAGCCTATGTCTGGTGAGATTTATCAATACCTGAACTTTGATAAGATTGCTGACTACCAAAAATCAGCTTCAAAGGTCCCACTTGAAAATATCCTTCAAAGCTAAATAGATTGGACGTTAAAAAAGCCGCTAAAAAGCGGCTTTTTTAATAATATTTTATAAAGAATTACTTAATCTTAGCTTCTTTATACATCACATGCTTTCTTACCACGGGATCAAACTTCTTAACTTCTACCTTTTCAGGATGAATACGCTTATTTTTAGTAGTCGTATAAAAATGGCCTGTTTCTGCTGAAGATACTAATTTAATTTTTTCTCTCATAAGTTACTCCCTATACCTTTTCGCCGCGTCCACGGATTTCTGCTAAAACTTCATCGATCCCCTTCTTATCAATGATACGAAGACCCCTAGCACATAGCTTTAACTTAACAAAACGGTTTTCGGCTTCGACCCAAAAACGGTGTGTGTGAAGATTTGGATAAAAACGACGACGCGTTCTATTGTTAGCATGCGAAACGTTATTTCCACTTATTGGTCGCTTACCAGTAACTTGACATACTTTTGCCATAACGACTACCTTAACAAAATTCTAAAAAAGGGAAATTATACGCAAAAATTTGCGGTTTTTTTATATAAATTTGATTTACTTTATTGATAAAAACTGTATCATACCCATCTTCTGGAGGGATGGCAGAGTGGTCGAATGCACTGGTCTTGAAAACCAGCAAGGGTTAATCCCCTTCCAGGGTTCGAATCCCTGTCCCTCCACCATGCAACCCTTTATCAAACCTTTTTGCAGCAACCTTTATACGTATTAAACCCTATTAAATAAGGATTGTTGCTATATTATCACTATCTACTAATATCTACTAATATCTACTGACATGTACACTTTATGTGTATATAATTGTGTATATAAAGTAAATTTCATCATAATTATTAACTGCTATATACACAATGTTAACTAACACTGAAGTTAAAAATCTAAAGATAAAAACAATAATTTACTATGCAAAAGACTCACATGGATTAAGATTACAAGTTAATCCTTGTGGCTCTAAGATATGGCAACATAGGTTTAGAATTAAAGAAGAAGGCAAATTAAAAGGTAAGATTAGAAATGCAATTAGTGAATATCCTGAAACTTCACTTCAAGACGCAAGAGAGTGGAGAAATGCAAACAAACGATTACTTAAACAGGGAGTTATTCCTCCGAAAATTTACAATTCAATCACCAACGATAATCAGAATAAGAGCACTTTCAAAGATTTGTTTGATATGTGGTATGCCAATCAAAAAGATGGCTGGACTTATGACTATGCTATCGATACTCAACAAAGAGTAGATAAACATTTGTTACCTTTGCTTGGTTATAAACCTATAACAGAGATTAACACCAAGACAATGAGAGATTTATTGTTGGGTATTCAAGAAAAAGGAACCATAGATACCCTCTATAAAGTTAAAAGCATAGCATCAAGGATATTTAATTATTCTATTGGAATGGAAATAAGCGAAATTAATCCAGTTAGCAACTTACCAAATGACATCTTCAAAAAGAAGTTGGAAAAACATTATGCTTCTGTCACCGAACCAAAAAAAATTAAGTGGTTACTAGTTATACTCAAAGACGTTAATAGTTCACTACCCGTAAAGACAGCTTTAGAGTTAGCACCACATTTGCTTCTTAGACCAGAAGAATTAGCTGGATTGAAATGGTCAGAGATTGATTTTGAAGATAGAATTATTAGGATCTCCGCTGAAAGAATGAAGATAAAAAAGAAAGCTCATCTTATCCCTATGAGTAATAAAGTCATTGAAATATTGACTATTCTTAGAAATGCTAATTTAGATTCAACCTTTTGCTTTCCATCAGCAAGAAGCAAAAGTCGGCATATAACAACGAGCTCTTTAAGGTTGGCTATTCGTTCAGCAGGAATAGATAAGGAAACATTTACTACTCATGGGTTTAGACATATGGGGTCAACTAGGCTTCATGAATTAGGTTACAACAAAGATGTGATAGAGAGTCAGTTAGCTCATGAAATAGGGGGAGTTAGAGGTGTTTACAATCAAGCACAGTACTTAGAGGATAGAAAGGTTATGATGGAAGATTGGTCTAACTACTTAGACAATCTACTTACAGAATAATTCTTAGCTTGAACATCTTTATAACCTGTTCCTCTAGTTTTAGCTAGATAAGATAGTCTATAAATTGCTTCCGCCCTTGTTTCTTTATAGTTGCTTTTATCAATATAGTAGAAACAATCATCTGGAATCCAACAACGCCCATGCTTAAACCATTTAGCCTTAATTTGCCTAAGTAACTTTGATGGATATTGAATCTTATTTCCATCAATGAATAAAGCTACATGATAATGTTGTGCTTTAGATGTTTCTTGCTCTCTCTTCCAAGCATGACCAATGTTTTTAACACCATATGTTTTAAACAGCCTTTGCTTTTGACGATTGATAAAGGAAGAGATAGTTTGATTATCACCAGAGTATTCATCCAGGCTTAAGTCAAACCTCACAACCAAGACTCTCTTATGAATAGCTAGACAAATATCCAGCTGCTCAACAATTTTTTCAATAATTTTTGGATAAATACCTTTAGTTTCTGATGAGTTAATAAATAAGTTCTCATCATTGAAGGTATGGAAGCAATTGTAATGCTCCTTCATTCTGCTTTTAGTTTTAGTTAGCATAGT
>JACNFO010000013.1 GCA_014384565.1 Candidatus Pseudothioglobus aerophilus | reverse complement strand
TAGGACCAGTTAAAACCATACGTTTTTCTTGGGGGGCACTATTAATATAACGCTTTACTCTAATCATGTCATGAGTTGGAATTCCATCAGTAATGCTTACACAAAACTTTATATTTGATTCTGCTGCTTCCATAATTCCATCTGCAGCGTAGGCTGGAGGAACAAAAACAATACTCGCTTCTGCGCCTGTAACTACGACGGCTTCCTCGACTGTATTAAATACAGGCTTTCCTAAGTGAGTTGTACCACCTTTACCCGGAGTAACGCCTGCCACAATATTTGTGCCATAGTCAATCATTTCTTGAGTATGGAAAGAGCCAATACGTCCAGTTATTCCTTGAACTAAGACTGGAGTTTTTTCATCTATAAAAATACTCATGGTTAATCCTTAATCACTTTTGCTTGCTTCCATGCAGACACAACTTTGTATGCTGCATCTGATAAGGTGTCTGCTGTTATAACTTTTTTACCACTATCTTTTAATATTTTTTGTCCTTTTTCTACATTCGTTCCAGATAAGCGCACAACTAAAGGGATATCAATATCCCTCTTATTTAGTAAATCTACAATACCTTGGGCAACCCAATCACATCGGTTTATTCCAGCAAAAATATTAATCAAGATAGCTTCTACAGACTTATCAGACAATACTAATTCTATCGATGTTGCTACTCTCTCCGCAGAGGCGCCACCACCAATATCTAGAAAATTTGCAGGCTCGCCGCCCGCATGCTGAATCATATCCATTGTCGCCATAGCAAGACCTGCTCCATTAATAAGGCACCCAATATTTCCATCTAAGCCAACATAACTTAAATCATGCTCGGCAGCATTTGTTTCACGAGGATCCTCTTGTGTTTTATCACGAAATTCTAGAATTTCTGGCCTACGATAAAGTGCATTCTCATCAAATGTCATCTTCGCATCAATAGCCATAACCTTATTATCAGTTGTCAATATTAATGGATTGATCTCTAATAAATTAGCATCAGTATCTCGAAATGCGCGATAACATTTCATAACTGCTCGACTGGCAGCGCCAACAACCTCATTAGGTATATCTAATGTAAAAGCTAACTGACGAGCCTGAAAGGGTTGCATACCAACAGCAGGGTCAATCATAATTTTTGAAATTTTTTCTGGGGTCTCTTCTGCAACTTTTTCAATATCCATCCCGCCCTCAGTAGAGGCAATTAGAGTGACTTTTTGAGTTGCCCTATCAAGAACAATACTAAAGTATAGCTCTTTAGCAATATCACTTGCCTCTTCAACATAGATACTTGAGACCATCTTTCCCTCTGGACCCGTCTGGAGAGTTACAAGCTTATTACCAAGAAGATTATGACAAAAATCAGCAATTTCTTGATGACTATTACACAGCTTTACACCACCAGCCTTTCCGCGAGCACCTGAATGAAGCTGGGCTTTAACAATCCATTTACTCCCGCCCAATTCACTGGCTTGGTAAATTGCCTCAGTTGCAGAGTGCGCAATGCCACCTTTTGGAATGGGAACTCCATATTTACCCAATAGCTTCTTAGCTTGGTACTCATGAATATTCATAATTACGCGACAACTTTCCCATTTATTGCATTATCTGTATTGACAATATTTTCAGCCATCTTTGCAGAAGCAGCATCAATCATTCGCCCATTTAGTTGAGCCGCACCTCGACCCTCTTTAGCTGCCTCATCTAATGCAATAAGAATCTGTTTCGCATGCGAGACTTCAGATTCTGGAGGGGTATAAATCTCATTAGCCAACTCAATTTGTGAAGGGTGAATTGCCCACTTTCCCTCAAAACCAAGAGCAGCCCCTCTTCTTGCAGCATCTTTATAAGAATCAGGATCATTAAAGTCCCCAAAAGGTCCATCAATCGGCCTCAAACCATAGGCCCTACAGGCCACTAACATTTGAGATAGGCCAGCATGCCATTGATCCCCTGGATAATTTGGATTTAAACCACCTATAACGGTTGTACGCGCTCGACAACTTGCAGCATAGTCTGCAACACCAAAGTGCATCGCCTCAAGTCGCTCCTCACGACCACATTTAGCAATATCCATAACGTTAGCCATACCTAACGTAGTTTCAATGAGTACTTCAATTCCAATTCGATGTTTAAAGCCCTTAGAAGTCTCAATTTGATTAAGCATTGCTGACAACATATAAACATCTGATGCTGTACCTGCCTTAGGAAGTAAGATAGTATCAAGATGCTGGCCTGCTTGCTCAACCACCTCAACTACATCACGATACATATAGTGCGTATCGATGCTATTGATTCGAACAGAAATAGTCTTGCCATGACCTTGCCAATCTAGATCTTGTAGTGCTCCAATAACATTTTTACGTGCCGTCACTTTATCATCTGGCGCTACAGCATCTTCTAAATCTAAAAATACAAAATCTGCTGCGCTTGCCAGTGCCTTTTCAAACATATTAGGACTGGATCCTGGAACTGCTAATTCGCTTCGCTGAAGCCGCTGTTTTACTGGTTCATAAATAATATGACTCATAGTATTACCTCTTAAATAATTTTTAAAAACTCTTTTAAATAAAAAATAATTTATTAATATTTAGAGCTTTAAGCTTGTTAATGAAATACTATAGCGATAAAAATACTTAGCGAGTTGAGTAATTATCAAATGAGATATAGGTCAAATCAACTCTCAAATTTAATTAGCTTAGAATTCTGACTTAGAGTCAGTTGAAGTGGCGTCCCGTAGGAGATTTGAACTACCTGTTTCCAGGATGAAATCCTGGCGTCCTGGGCCACTAGACGAACGGGACAAAGGGTTTTAGATGGTATTACTTTAGAGCATTAAATTAAAATTTGCCTTTTTTAATTAAAAAAAATGGCATCGCGTAGGGGAATCGAACCCCTCTTGCCAGGATGAAAACCTGGAGTCCTAACCGATAGACGAACGCGACATTAAAACTATTTTGCTTGGTGGAGCTAGGCGGGATCGAACCGCCGACCTCTTCACTGCCAGCGAAGCGCTCTCCCAGCTGAGCTATAGCCCCAAGAAACTAGGATGTTTAGCAAAAGCATAAATTATAATCTGTATCTCATTTCAGTCAAGTCAAAATTGGTAAAATAATGCATTATGGAAAAAACATACAACAGTAATCAATACTCAATCGACGTGCTTTATCATATTGGCGCCTATGAAAATTCAATTCATTTTATATTTGATGAGGCAACAAAGACATGTGCAATCGTAGACCCCGCATGGGAGCCAGACTTATTTTTAGAGAAAATAAAGAGTAAAGGCTATACCCTTACTGATATTTGGATTACGCACTGGCATGGAGATCATACAAATGCGGTCGATGACCTAGCCAATAAAACAGGTGCAAAAATTACTGCTGGCGTTAATGAAGTTCCTTACTTAAACATTGAAAATAAAGTTCACACAGTTAAAGATGGTGAGATCATTAAGCTAGGTGAAACAAAAATAAAAATTATTGAAACCCCTGGGCATACTGCTGGTGGTATTTGCTATCTTTTAGACGAGCATCTTATTGCTGGTGACACATTATTCGTTTATGGCGTTGGTATATGCAGCCTTGCAGGCTCCAATCCAGTGACATTATTTCATTCACTTAAAAAATTATTGACTGAAGTGGGAGATGATATCCACTTATTATGTGGACATAATTATGGATCAGAGATAACAACGACAATAGCAGAGCAAAAAAAAGCAAACCCTTTTTTACTTATCAAAGATGAAGATACGTTTGTCCGATATAGAATGCATGTCCATGACTCAACTAGAACGTACCCTATGTCTCCAATGACACTAGATGAAGTAAATGCCTTACTATGATAGGAATTTATGGCGGCTCCTTTGATCCTGTTCATCTTGGACACCTGCAAACAGCTACATCAATAAAAAATGAACTCAGTATTGATCGACTATTTATGCTGCCATGTTTTGAGCCCGTCCACAAAAACTCTCTAAATTACACCTCCAAAGAAAGGCTTCAAATGCTAAATCTAGCTATTAAGGAGTTCACGAGTCTTGAGATAGATACGAGAGAAATTTTACGCGGTGGAAACTCTTTCATGATTGACACCCTACTCGACTTAAAAGAGTCATTTAAAGATGAGTCAATTTGCTTAGTTATTGGAATGGATAGCTTTATCAATTTTAAAACTTGGAAAAACTGGGATGAATTCTCAAAGTTGGTTCATTTAGCTGTGCTTCCACGAATTGGCGATCAACCAATTAGTAAAACTCTAGAAACTTTTGACACAGCAAAGAATGCTCATCAACTTAAAGCAAAACCAAATGGATACTTATATTTTTCCAATTCTCAAATGATAGATATTTCATCGAGTGCTATTAGAGGTAAAATTGCCGCCAATCAAAATCTTGATAATTTTTTACCTACTTCCATAATTAGCTTTATAAAAAAATATGACACTTGACAAACAAACAAAAATTGTTGAAAACGTAATTGATGATTTAAAAGGTGAAAATGTTATAACCCTAAACGTTATGAAGCAGTGTGATGATATAGAGGCGATTATTATAGCTACCGGCAGATCAATACAACATGTCAAAAGCATGGCTACTAATGTCAGTACGGAAGCTAAGAGAGTTGGCATGGTTGTCCTAGGAATCGAAGGCAAACAACAAAGTGAGTGGGCCTTAGTTGACCTGGGTGAGGTTGTTGTTCACTTAATGACTGAAAAAACCAGAGACTTCTATAAACTAGAAAAATTATGGTCTACCGAGGAAGATGAGGATTAACCTAATTACGATCGGCAAAAAAATGCCTAATTGGATTAACCTTGGCATTGAGCACTATCAAAAACAACTCCCTAGTTACTATAATTTCACAATTACAAGCTTAGAATCTCAAAACCGAAAATCAAGCAGCTCAGAAAATTCAAAAAACCTTGAAGCAAAATTACTTATAGACGCCGCCAGCGATTCAACCCTATTGGTGGCCTTTGATGAGACTGGGACTCAAAAAACTAGTAAACAAATTTCTAAGTCAATCGAAAGCTGGCAGCTTGATGGTGAGAACGTTGCCCTTTTCATTGGA
This sequence comes from Candidatus Pseudothioglobus aerophilus, assembly GCA_014384565.1. Classification (GTDB taxonomy): domain Bacteria; phylum Pseudomonadota; class Gammaproteobacteria; order PS1; family Pseudothioglobaceae; genus Pseudothioglobus; species Pseudothioglobus aerophilus. Next base: position 29,936 of record JACNFO010000013.1, on the reverse strand, counting down.
GGCGCAGATGGGCTTTCTTCAGAAGTTAAACAGAAATGTCATCAGGTTTGGGGGCTGTCCAATCTAACAATGACGCACTCAATGGCAAGACTGCTGGTAGTAGAGCAAATCTACCGTGGATATAGCCTACTTAATAATCACCCGTACCATAGAGAATAAAATCAGAGAATTGATTGAATGTTCTCTGGAGGCCTTCCAATAGCAACCCCCTTCTCTGTTCTGACGATTGGTCGCTCAATTAAAATTGGAAACTCATGCATTGCTTTAATTAACTCGTCTTCGCTTAAAGATTTATTAGATAGCTCCAATTCTTTGTACTTCGATTCACCCTTTCTAAGAAGTTCTCTAGCGCTCATACCCAGATCACTCAAAATTGCTCTTAGCTCTGATTCACTGGGAGGCTCAATCAAGTAATTAACAACATCAAAGTCGACTTCATTTTGTTCTAAAATAGCAACAGTTGCTCTTGATTTGGAGCAACGAGAATTGTGATAAATCTTTGCATTCATAAAACTAACTAATGAAAAAAATTCTAATTATACTCTGGCTAATAACTCCATTTCATGCAAGCCAAGCATTAAGTTTTAACGATATAGTAGACTGGGCGAAACCTCTAATGCCTTGGCATGAATCTGCTCCAGAGCTTTCCTTTAGCCTAACAGATACAAAAGGTAACATCTTTACAGAGAAAAATACTCGCGGAAAATATCTTGTTATTAATTTTTGGGCAACTTGGTGCACTCCTTGCCTAAAAGAGATTCCTGCATTTGTAAAATTTTATGAAGAAAATTCTGATCACGTTGAAATCCTTGGACTGGATTTTGAGCCTGTAGATCTAGAAATAATTAATGACTATGTGGGGCGCTTCTCGATTAACTACCCTATCGTACTTTATAACGAAGATAACGACTCTGAATACTCAAATTTTGGAGAAATTGTAGGCATGCCAACTACGCAAATATATAGCCCTGAGGGTGAACTGCTTCATACTTTTATGGGTGAGATTACAATAGACGATTTAAGCGAATTTATAGTACCAACCTCTTAGAGTAACCGCCCTCATCTCGAACCATTCTTGGAACTAAATAACCTGGCAATAAGGTTTGAAGTGTTTTATAAATCTCTTTAGCTCTTTTATCTGTAACTAAAAAACGATCAGCTCCGGAAACCTTATCAAGGAGGTGGACATAGTATGGCAGTATATTAGACTCAAAAAGCTTGCTGGACAATTCAGATAAAACCTTGGCACTATCATTCACGCCCTTAAGTAATACTGACTGATTTAATAAAGTATGAGCCTTTAAGCTCTCGACATTTTTCATAAACTCATCAGATATTTCCCTTGCATGATTTATATGAAAAACAAAAACAACTTTTAATTTAGTTTTGTTAAGCATATCAACCAGTTCCTGAGTAATCCTTGAAGGAATTACTACAGCTGTTCTAGTATGAAACCTTACTGTTTTAATATGACCAATAACCTCAATTTTATTTAGTATTTTGCTAATTTTTTTATCACTCAATGTCAAAGGATCACCACCGCTCAAAACAACTTCACTCACCCTTTTTTTATTCATTAAATAATTCTCAATAGCGGGCCAGTTTTTTAAAAAATCATTTGATACATAATCAAAATTCTGCCTAAAACAGTACTGACAATGAATTGCGCACACACTAGTTGCTATTAGGAGAACTCGTGAGGGGTACTTATGAATTAAACCCTTAACTGGAGAGTGTTCTTCATCTGCAACAGGTGAATCAAAAAAACCCTCACTAGCTCTGACTTCTTTTGGAAGAATTTGAAGCATTAGAGGATCCAAAGGATCAGACTTATCAATTCTTTCTGCAAATTCAAGTGGTATTTTGATGGGAAAGTGAAATTCTTTAAAAGCACTTCCTTCAAAATATTCGTTGCACTCGTTAGCGCTTTTCAATGATGAGCGCGCACTCTCATTCCAAGATTTATTCATATTAATTTAGTAGTAAGCCAGCTTAACTGTGACAAAGAAATCAGTCATCATTATAATGGCTCATAATCTGATTATAATTTATCTATACTCGCATCAAGTAATAACCTTTTTTAAATAATCAGAACAAAAAACCTCCAAATTTAATTAAATACCTAATATGAATTCTGCGCCAATAGTTGATGGACTAAATGAAAAACAACAGCAATCTGTCACCCTAAGTGAAGACACAAATGCATTAATTCTTGCGGGTGCCGGGAGCGGAAAAACGCGCGTATTAACTCAAAGAATTCATTATTTAGTAACAACAAAGAATCATCATGTTGACGACATACTTGCAGTTACTTTTACCAATAAGGCTGCAAATGAAATGAAAGAGCGATTGAGTGATCTTCTAAGACAGCCAATTGGCAGGATGTGGGTTGGTACTTTCCACTCGCTTGCTCATAGACTCCTTAGGACTCATCCAGTAGAGGCGAATCTTTCGCCCACATTCCAAATTTTAGATGCACAAGATCAGTTTCGAATTGTTAAACGCTTGATGAAAGATAATGGTATTGATGAAACAAAGTTTCCTATAAAAAAGGTGCAATGGTTTATTAACCAACAGAAAGATGAAGGCATATTGCCCCATCAAATTGATGCAGGTTATAACTTTTTTGTAAAACAGAGCACTAAAGTTTTTGATCTTTATGAGAAGCATTGTCAGGCCAATGACTTGGTTGATTTTGCAGGCTTACTCGTTAAAAGTTACGAGCTTTTAAAGAATAATCAGTCCCTTTTAGGTCACTACCAAAAAAAATTTCGTCATATCTTGGTTGATGAATTTCAAGATACTAACCGAGTCCAATATCAGTTTATAAAAATACTTCATAATCAAAGTAATCATGTTTTCTGTGTTGGGGATGATGATCAATCAATTTACGGCTGGAGGGGCGCAAGAATTGAAAATATTCAGAAAATAGAGAGTGACTTTAAACCAATTCAGGTTATCAAGCTTGAGCAAAATTATCGCTCAACAGGAAATATTCTTAGCGCATCAAACGCATTGATTGCAAATAATCAAAATCGACTTGAAAAATCACTCTGGACAGATTCAGGAGATGGCGATCTTGTCAATGTATTTAATGCAAGAAGCGAAACAGAGGAAGCTCAATATGTTATTGGTGAAATACAGACCCAATTTAATCAAGGCAGAAACCTAGATGAATGCGCCATACTTTATCGATCAAACGCCCAATCTAGAGAATTTGAACAAGCACTTAGGGGGCAAAATCTTAACTATAAAATCTATGGAGGTTTGCCATTTTTTGTACGTGCAGAAGTAAAAGATGCAATGGGTTATGTTCGACTCATTGAAAACACTTCTGACAATATCGCTTTTGAGAGGATTGTGAACTTTCCAACGCGTGGGATTGGACTATCAACTATTGAAAAAATTAGATCTCACGCTATTGAAAACCATACTGACCTTTTTCAGTCATCTATTGCTATTATTAATAGCCTGCCAGCAAGAGCAGCAAATGCTTTGCAATCGTTTATCCATTTAATTGAAGAAATTAGTGATAGCACTAAAAATCTAATGCTTAGTGAAAAAGTCGACTCTATTCTACTTCAATCTGGATTAATGGCACACTATGCTAATGACAAGACTGATAAGGCGGGTACTAAAAAAGCAAACCTAGGTGAACTAGTTACAGCAGCAACTAAATATACCCATGAAGAAGATAATGAACTAAATGAAACTCAGGGCTTTATTGCTCTTGCAACTCTTGACTCCAGTGGTGAGTCTAATAAAAGTAATCAAGGGTCTGTTCAACTTATGACTGTTCATTCTGCAAAGGGATTAGAGTTTCCTGTAGTCTTTTTGGTAGGCCTGGAAGAGGATTTATTTCCCTCAAGACAGCGCGAGGGAGAGGCTCCTAATACGGATGAAGAAAGGCGCCTTTGTTATGTGGGTATGACTAGAGCAATGAAGTCTCTAACCCTCACCTATGCAAGTAGACGCTTTATTAATGGGCAATCCTTTTATTCAATGCAATCAAGGTTCCTCGATGAAATTCCAAAAAGTTTTTTAAACTATATTAAAAACTCTAATAGTGAAAACACTCATCAAGGATATGAAAAAAATACCAACATTAGTAAGAAGATGGTGGCAACTTCAGATTCAATTTACTCAATAGGTCAGGTTGTTAAGCACGCAAAATTTGGACTTGGCACTATTTTAAATTATGAGGGAAGTGGTGACTCAATGCGACTGCAAATTAATTTTCAAAAAGCTGGAACAAAATGGTTGATTAGCTCTTACGCTAACCTAGAAATAGTTTAGCCTTGAAACCAAGGCATACCGTCGTGTCGCCAACCATTAAGGTTACCTCGATGATCGTTTTCATCCAAGTCACCCTCAAACCCACTAGCAACATGGGAAAGACAAGTAAAGCCATTACTTTGAAGGCACTTCAAAGCCTCATTTGATCTGAATCCACTTCTGCATATAAAAATCAGTTCAGTATTCAATATTTCACTTCGATCTCCGAGTTCATTCAGAACTGACTCATAAAAAGCCTCTGGATCAGGTTTTAAATCCGGCTCATCAAACCAAGGAATAAGAATTGAATTTTCTGGATAGCCGACATACTTATGTTCAGCACGTGTTCTAACATCAATCAATACAGCCTCTGGATTTTCTTTAAGTCTTTCCCTAGCCATTTTTGGCAACAAGTTACGCTTATAGCTCATTAATCTCTCCCATAGAAATTAAAATCTTATCTAATATTATCATACTTTAATACTTATTTTTTGCGAGTAAAAAGTGCAATTGACTCTACATGCGCAGTTTGCGGAAACATATCCATCACGCCCGCACTCACCAAAGTAAAGCCCAACTCAATTAATCGAGCGGTATCTCTAGCTAAGGTTGATGGATTACATGAAACATAAACTAATCGCTCAATATTTAATTTTGGTAGAAGCTCAACAATCTCAATTGCCCCAGTTCTAGCTGGATCAATTAGAGCTTTATTGTATTTTTGACCTCTAAACCATTCAGAGCCTGATACATCTTCAGAAAGGTCTGCCTTATAAAATGAAGCATTAGTAATTCCATTAGCATCAGCATTGGCTTTAGCTCTCTCGACCAAACCTTTATCACCCTCTATTCCAACAATTTTTTCCACATATTTTGAAATAGGAAGCGTAAAGTTACCAAGCCCACAGAAAAGATCAAGAACACTATCTTGATCATTCAATTCGAGCAATCCAATCGCAAGGTTAATCATTTTTTGATTAAGCGCAAAATTAACTTGCGTAAAGTCATTCGGTAAAAATTCCATTTCAATCTTATGATCAGGAATAGAGTAAGTTAGAGTTACAGCCTCGATCAGGGGCTTGATGGTGTCTAACCCTCCACTTTGCGTATACCAAGTTATTGATAATTTTTCACCGCACTCTTTTAATGTAGCTTCATCAGCCTCAGTCAAAGGTTGTAGATGCCTTAAAATTAATATTGTATGTGACTCCGAAATTGCAGCCTCAATCTGAGGAATATGCTCCCTAATACTAAGCTTACCAATACACTCTGCAATTATTTCTAGATTACCACCAAGCGACGGATGTAAAACCTCACAGCGGCTCATCACAGTTATAAATGAAGACTTTCTTTCTCTAAAACCAACAAGAACTTTTTCTTTTTTGGCAACATAGCGAACGCCCAATCGGGCTTTGCGGCGATACCCCCAACTCTGAACCTGCATGGGCTCGAGCCAGTTTTTAGGCTCAGTCTTGGCTTGACCAATAAACGCACTTTGAAGCCAACTCTGCTTTGCAATTATTTGATTTTCAGATGAAAGGTGCTGAAATGAGCAACCACCGCATATCCCATAAACAGCACACTTTGCCTCAACTCTATCTGGTGATGATTCAATTATTTCGACAACATCAGCCTCTTCAAATTTTGCTCTTGAGAGCGTACGCGATGCAATAACCTTTTCTCCAGGTAAAGCCCCTCGAGTAAAGATAACTTTGTTGTCACTATGAGAGATACCTCTGCCTTCATGGGATAATGACTCAATCTCAATTTCATAAATTTTACTCTTTAACTTTCTACCTCTAGACATCTAACAACTCCACCCAATGCTTCACAGGGACTGAACTGCCTTTTTGAAGATGCATCAAACAACCTATATTACTAGTAACTATAATCTCTGGCTGAGAAGCATTTAAATTTTCAAGTTTATTTATCATTAATTTATTTGATATTTCAGTTTCAAAGATTGAATATGTTCCCGCAGAGCCACAGCAGATATGTGAATCCTTAATTGGAGCTTTAAGATAGCCAAACTGCGAGAGGATTGACTCAACAAGTCCACCTAATTTTTGGCCATGTTGTAAAGTGCATGGCTCATGATAGGAGATATTTAGCTCTGATAATTGCAGGCCACTCAAATCTTGATTTGCTAGATATTCTGCAATATCTTGAGTTTTTGATGAAATTTTTTTAGCCTTCTCAAAATATGGATCTGACTCCTCAAATAGGCTTGGATAATCCTTTACCATGACCCCGCATCCACTCGCGCTGGAAATAATAGCCTCTGCATTTGATTCAAGCTCTAGAGTCCATTTATCAATATTACGCTTCACTTTTGATAAAGCATCTTTTGGAGCAGCCAAGTGCTGATCTAAAGCACCACAACAATCACTTTGACTTCCCTCTAAAACTCTTACATCTAATTTAGCTAAAATATTTTTTATGCTATGATTAATATTAGGTGCTAGTGTTGGCTGCACACAACCCCCTAAAAGTAGCACTGTGGACTTTACCTTTTTAGGCTTAATTGGTTTTGAAATAATTTTAGAGTGTCGAAAAAAATAACCTACCGGTTTAAAAATTAAAGGTGTTGAAAGAACCTTTCTTACTGAAAATCGATAAAGTGTTTGCAGGATTGATCTTTTAGGCTCTATAAAATTACGGCCAACCTCAAGCAGCTTGCCGTATTCAACGCCCGAAGGGCACGTTGTTTCACAGGAGCGACAAGTAAGGCACTGATCTAAATGCTTTAGAGATTTAGAGCTATATTCATTATTTTCAAGTGCTGACTTTATTAAATAAATTCGACCTCTTGGAGAATCAAGCTCATCTCCTGAAATTTGATAGGTCGGACAGGTTGGCAAACAAAAACCACAGTGCACACATGATGCAATGACTTGGCTAGCAATGTCATTTTCATGTTGTGTGATCGATGGCTGATTAAGCTCTGCATGCATTAGATAAAAACTCCATAAGGATCAAATACTTTTTTTAACTTAATTTCAACTTGCTCTCTTGACAAAGACTCTTTATTTTTTATTGATGGTTTTTTATGGAACTGAACTGCTACCTTTTCAGGCAAGATCTTTAAGCTAATTTGGGTTATTATTGCCAAACGACCCATTGAGCCAACCAAGAGGCGAGATACATCATAACCAGCAACATTTTTCATAACCTGGCCACCAAAATTTAGCAGTTCGCCCTTACCGTTAATTATCTGAACGCCTAAAACACTATCTGAAAATTCTGCTCCAGATGTTGCATACAAGGACCCAATTGTTTTTTTAGAGTCATCGGTAAAAAAAGCTAAGGCTTGATTATTTTTTGACAAAATCTTATTTACTTCATCAATAGTTGTCCCCGCCTTTAAGGTAATGACTAACTCTTCTGGGAAGTATTCAACTACCCCTGAATAGGAAGACATATTTAATTGCTCTTCTTCACTATCTTTATCATTATTAGTAATTCTGAGTTTATTAGCTTGCCTTACTTTGTGCTGCATTTCTGAAATTGAGCTCATAGCTAGAAGCGCTCCAATTCAGGGTGAGGTAAATTGCCATTGTGAACATGCATATTTCCTAATTCAGCACAGCGATGAAGCGTAGGCACAGCCTTTCCAGGATTAAGAAGAGAATGGGGATCAAAGACCGCCTTAATTTGATGAAAAATCTCTAGCTCTGAACTATTATATTGATGACACATGGCATCTAATTTCTCAATTCCCACGCCGTGTTCACCAGTAATTGATCCACCCATATCAACACATAACTTGAGGATGTCATTACCAAAGCCTTCTGCTTTCTCAAGCTCTCCTTGCTGAGCGGCATCATATAGAATTAAAGGGTGTAAGTTGCCATCACCGGCATGAAAAACATTTGCAACTCTTAGCTCATATATTGCTGAAAGGCTGCTTATCTTTTCCAGAACATCAGCAAGATATCTTTTTGGAATTGTGCCATCCATACAGTAGTAATCAGGAGATAACCTGCCGACCGCAGGAAATGCTGACTTCCTTCCCTTCCAAAAAAGTAAGCGCTCCTCTTCATTTTCTGACACTCTTACAGAAGAGGCTTTAGAAAGTATATTAATAACTTTATTTAAATCTTCCTTTACCAAGTCTTTAGAGCCATCTAACTCACACAGTAATAGTGCCTTAGCGCCTAATGGGTATCCTGCTTGAGCAAAGGCCTCAGAAGCTTCAATGGCAAATTGATCCATCATCTCAAGCCCGGCTGGGATAACTCCAATCTTAATAATTTCTGCTACTGTATTAGCACAATCTCTAACACTATCAAAACCAGCCATCACAAGTTTTGCTACTTGTGGTTTTTTAGTCAGCTTAACAGTAATTTCAGATATAACACCCAAAAGGCCTTCTGATCCCGTCATTAATGCCAATAAACCCATACCTTCATCTTGCCTCGAAAAAAACAACTCTTCACCGTCTATTGTCAATATTTTTACTGCCTCTAAGTTTTGAACTGTTAGTCCATACTTAAGACAATGAACACCACCAGAATTCTCTGCAACATTTCCACCAATAGTACACGCTATTTGAGAAGAAGGGTCTGGCGCATAATACAAACCATACTCTTCAACTGCCTCACTAATAGCACTATTACGAACTCCTGGCTCAACTATTGCTGTTTGCGCTTCTGGATCAATAGAGAGGATGCGGGTTAGCTTTGAAAGTCCCAGAACGACACTATCTTTAAGCGGTAAAGCGCCTCCAGATAGCCCTGTCCCTGCGCCTCTTGTAACCACAGGGGTATTATTTTTCTTACAAATCTCCAAAACTTTTTTAATTTGATCAACACTACTAGGCAAGGTAACAGCTAAGGGCTTTTGTTTATAAACACTCAGGCCATCGCATTCGAAAGGACGAGTATTCTCTTCCCCAGATATGACTGAATTTTTTGGCAAAGCCTTGGTTAACTCGGAAATAATTGACATATAACTTACATTTAAATGATCATTGTTAATATTGATGTTCTCTATTAACTTATGCCTATAGTAGCTTAATTAATTAGTAGCTCAATTAATATAGTTCAAGTTGCTATGAATATTATTAAAAACTATTTACACAGCATCTATGGATAATGCTCAGGACTGAAAAACATTATAAAGAGTTATTAATTATATTTCCTTAAAAAAAACTTATGAAATCATTTAACCCTCCTTCAAGAACTCTCATGGGACCTGGCCCCTCAGATGTTCACCCAAGAATCCTTAATGCAATGGCAAAAACAACCATTGGCCATCTAGACCCTGCTTTTATTGACATGATGGATGAAATTAAAGAGATGCTGCAGTATGCCTTCATGACTGAGAATGCATTAACAATGCCAATATCTGCGCCCGGCTCGGCTGGAATGGAGGCCTGCTTTGTAAATCTTGTAGAGCCTGGAGATAAGGTTATAGTTTGTATCAACGGCGTCTTTGGATCTAGAATGAAAGAAAATGTAACTCGAATTGGTGGCCAAGTAATAATCATTGAAGATGACTGGGGAACGCCCGTTAGCCCTCAAAAACTTGAGCAGTGCTTAACTGAAAATCCTGACACTAAAATTGTTGCATTTGTTCATGCAGAAACGTCAACAGGCGCCTTGTCGGATGCAAAATTACTTTGTGAGATCGCCAATAAGCATAATTGCTTAACTATTGTTGATGCAGTGACCTCACTAGTAGGCTCAGAATTAAGAGTGGATGACTGGGGTATTGACGCAATCTATTCTGGGTCTCAAAAATGTCTTTCTGCTATGCCAGGGCTGTCACCAGTTAGCTTTAGTGAAAAAGCAGTCCATAAAATTAGTAATCGAAAAACGCCTGTAACAAGCTGGTTTTTGGATCTTAATTTAGTGATGGGTTATTGGGGTAAAGGCTCAAAGCGTGCATACCACCATACAGCTCCAGTCAATACTCTCTATGGCCTTCATGAATCTTTAGTCATGCTTTGTGAAGAGGGGCTTGAAAACTCATGGAATCGACACCAACAAAATCACCAGTTACTTAGAGATGGCTTAGGTGAGCTTGGCATTAGTTACTTGGTTGAAAAGTCTAGCAGACTGCCTCAGCTAAATAGTGTATTCATTCCTGAAGGAGTAAATGACGCTGAAATTCGCACCACTTTATTAAATGATTACAATATGGAAATCGGCGCTGGCCTTGGTAATTTGGCAGGAAAGATATGGCGCATTGGACTTATGGGCTATACTTCAAGAAAAGAGAATATAGAACTTTGTTTGTCCGCACTAAAAAAGACGCTGTAGGGCTCTAGCTTTCTCGATCTTTAATTTTTGCTAAAAGCACTTCATCGGTCTCAACCCTGTCAGGATCTGGGAGACAACAATCAACTGGGCATACCTCAACACACTGGGGCGTATCAAAATGACCTACACACTCAGTACAAAGATCGCCATCGATTTCGTAGATCTCTTCGCCCATATAAATTGCCTCATTCGGGCATTCAGGAACACAGACATCACAATTAATGCATTCATCTGTAATTAGCAAAGACATAAACGATCCTCAAGTTAGATAATAATTTAACACAGCCAATGAAGCTGTATCTTCTATTTATTAGATGCATATTTTAACGTATCAGAGTAAAAATAAAGATGATTTTGGGTATCATTAATCATTTTATTTCTAGGGTTATTATGAGAGTATTTTTAGTTGTTTTTTCATTATTATTTTCTTCTATATCATTTGCTATAACTAATGATGGAATTTATGCACATTTGCAGACCAACAAAGGAAAAATAGTTGTTGAGCTGGCATATAAAAAAGCGCCGCTAACTGTAATCAACTTTATTGCATTATCAGAAGGCACTAAAAAAAGTAACAAGGATATTGGCGTTCCTTTTTATGATGGTATATTTTTTCATAGAGTAATAGACGACTTCATGATCCAAGGTGGAGATCCCAAGGGAGATGGGACTGGCGGCCCTGGGTATCGATTTGCAGATGAATTTACCGACTTAATGCATGACAAGCCTGGAATCCTATCAATGGCTAACTCTGGACCAGCAACAAATGGATCGCAATTTTTTATTACTCACGTGCCAACTCCATGGCTGGATGGTAAGCACACCGTTTTTGGTCATGTCGTTGAGGGCATGGACGTTGTAAATTCCATTGAAAAAGGTGATACTTTGGAGACTGTAAGAATTAAGCGAATTGGTGACGAAGCAAATGAATTTGTTGCTAATGAGGACTCATTTAATGATCGACTAGCAAAAGCAAATGAAGGAATTATTGCGCAACAAGCCTTGCGACAAATTGAATTTGAAGGCTATGCTACTTCCGCTTATCCAGACGCCATAAAAAATGATTTAGGTTACTTTACAAGAATTAATAAAAAAGGTAATGGCAATCTAGTAAATCAGGGTCAGCTTGTTTCAGTTGATATAGCATTAAAAGCTAACAGCGGACAAATAATGCGCGCGCCAGGAAGTGCAATTGACTTCACGCTTGGAAGCGGTGAGATAATTAGAATTATTGAGGAAAATATTCAAGCAATGTCTATTGGAGAAGAGCGCACTATTATTGCAACCTATGAATATGTCTTTGGTGACGCTCCAAGTGGCAACATACCTCAAGACTCATTCATAATATTTGAGCTAATTCTGATCTCTGCAAAGGATAAATAGAAATGTTTTTAGAAATATTAAGCTTTCTTTCCTCATTAGATACTGGCTTTAATGTTCTAAGCTATTTAACTGTTAGGGCTGTATTTGCAATGATGACCGCCCTTCTTATCACATTAGTTCTTGGCAAATGGATTATTTCAAAACTTCAGCATTATCAGATTGGTCAAGTGATTCGTAATGATGGCCCAGAAACACACCTAGAAAAAGCAGGGACCCCAACTATGGGTGGAGTCCTAATCCTTTTTGCTTTTTTTATCAGTGTCCTTATTTGGGGCGACTGGGACAACCCATTCCTCTGGATAGTAATTGTTACAGCTCTTCTTTTTAGCTCAATTGGCTTTATCGATGACTATCTAAAAATTAAAAAACAAAACTCAGATGGCCTAAGTCGAAGACAAAAAATCCTAGCGCAGTCGATTAGCGCAATAATAATTTGTGTGTGGCTCCTGAGCTTAAATTCTAAAACTATTGGCGCAGAGTTATTGATTCCATTCTTCAAAGACCTTATTATTCCGCTTAATGCGCTTGCTTTTTTAATTATTGGCTGGTTTGCACTTGTTGGAAGCTCAAATTCTGTCAATCTTACCGATGGTCTAGATGGCCTGGCAATCATGCCTGTTATTTTAATCAGTGGAGCACTTGCAGTTTTTGCTTATATTGGGGGAAATTATAATTTCTCAGGTTATCTGAATATGCCATTCATGCCAGGAACAGGTGAAATATTTGTACTATGCGCAGCATTAGTAGGGGCTGGCTTTGGCTTTCTTTGGTTTAATACCTACCCAGCTGAAATATTTATGGGTGACACTGGATCGCTCTCTTTAGGAGCAATTTTAGGGGTTATTGCTATTATTGTTCACCAGGAGATACTGTTAATTCTAATGGGTGGTATATTTGTTGCTGAAACCTTATCAGTAATTATCCAAATAGGCTACTTTAAGCGCACTCAAAAAAGAATCTTTTTAATGGCGCCACTGCATCATCACTATGAAAAAAAAGGACTTAAAGAGCCAAAAATTATTGTGAGGTTTTGGATAATTACCCTGATTTTGGTTTTAATTAGTTTAGCCAGTATAAAGATTCGATAATGTTGATTGTTTGCGCACTGTAAAATACCGATTCATGAGTATAAAATCAGACAAGTGGATTCGTAAAATGTCCCTAGAAAATGGGATGATTCATCCATTTGAGCCAAACCAAGTTCGACAAGCAAACGATCAAAAAATAATCTCTTATGGCACCTCTAGCTATGGCTATGATGTTCGCTGCTCAACTGAATTCAAAATATTTACCAATATCAATCATAATATTGTTGATCCTAAAAATTTTAACGCCAAAAGCTTTGTTGAAATTGACTCAGATGAGTGCATTATTCCCCCAAATTCTTTTGCACTTGCAAGAACAGTCGAGTACTTTAAAATTCCTCGCTCTACCCTAGTTATTTGCCTTGGGAAGTCCACTTATGCAAGGTGCGGCATTATTGTTAATGTCACTCCACTGGAGCCAGAATGGGAAGGACACGTAACACTAGAGTTTTCTAATACAACGCCTTTGCCTGCAAAAATATATGCCAACGAGGGCGTTGCGCAAATGCTCTTTTTTGAGTCTGACGAGGTATGTGAAACTTCATATAAAGATAGGGACGGAAAATACCAAGGCCAAACTGGCGTAACTTTACCAAAGGCTTAGGCAATATGTCTGAAACCTCCAAACGTCGCACTTTTGCGATCATTTCACATCCCGATGCTGGCAAGACAACAGTTACTGAAAAATTACTCCTTTATGGTGGTGCTATTAAAACAGCTGGAAGCGTAAAGGCAAGAAAAGCTGATAGTCATGCCACAAGTGATTGGATGGAAATGGAGAAGGAAAGAGGTATCTCTATTACTTCATCCGTGATGCAGTTTCCTTATGATAATCACGTTATCAATCTACTAGATACACCTGGACACGAAGACTTTTCTGAGGATACTTACCGCACTTTAACTGCTGTGGACTCTGCTTTAATGGTTATTGATGTAGCCAAAGGTGTTGAGCAAAGAACAATTAAATTAATGGAGGTATGCAGACTTCGTGATACGCCAATCATAACCTTTATCAATAAGATGGACCGCGAAGGACGTGAACCTATTGATCTTCTGGATGAAGTTGAATCTGTTCTAAATATCGAATGCTCACCGATCACATGGCCAATTGGAATGGGAAAGGGCTTTAAAGGAGTTTTTCACCTGCTTGAAAATAAAGTTTATTTGTTTGAAAGTGGTAAAAATGCAAAGATTGGTGACAACACAATTATCGAGGGAATTGATAATCCTGAATTAGATAAAATATTGGGTGAAGATCTTGCAAAAGAAGCCCGAGAAGAAATTGAACTCATTAGCGGCACAACAAACCCTTTCAATTTAAATGATTTTCTTGAGGGTAAGCAGACGCCCGTATTTTTTGGATCAGCAATCAACAATTTTGGTATCGAAAACTTACTAGATGGGTTTATTAAATATGCCCCTTTACCTCAAAGCAGGCAATGTGATACTAGAAAAGTATCTCCTAATGAAGGAAAACTGACTGGATTTATCTTTAAAATTCAAGCAAATATGGACCCCAAACATCATGACAGATTAGCCTTTATGCGAATTGTCAGTGGTGAATATCAAAAAGGAATGAAGGTTCTTCAAGTTCCAACAGGCAAACAAATAAAAATTGCAAACGCGGTAACCTTTATGTCTCGTGAAAGAAGTTCAACTGAAGTAGCCTATGCAGGCGATGTTATAGGTATTCATAATCACGGCGGGATAAGTATTGGAGATACTTTCACTCAAGGCGAGAAGATTAACTTCCAAGGCATCCCTAACTTTGCTCCAGAGCTTTTTAGAAGAGCACAGCTTAAAGATCCTCTCAAAGCTAAAGCATTACAAAAAGGGCTTGATCAGCTTTCAGAGGAAGGAGCAACTCAAGTATTCAGGCCTATTGCTAATAGCTCACAAATTTTAGGGGCTGTAGGTATTTTGCAATTTGATGTTGTTGCTCATAGACTCAAATATGAGTACGGAGTCGATTGTCAATTCGAAACGATTAATGTAGCAACAGCAAGATGGGTTACTGGTCTCGATAAAGATATCGATCAGCTCAAAATAAAAGCTGGGAATAATATTGCTATTGACAGCGCAGGAATGCTTTCTTATTTAGCCCCAAGCATGGTAAACCTTCAGCTTACAATCGAGCGTCACCCAGACTTAACCTTTAGCGCTACAAGAGAGCACTGACTCTTACGCTTCTAATGGCTTAACAACTTCAGCTATATCTTTTTTATTTAGATAGCCTACTACTGAGCCAGCTGAGTCTTGAACTATGCAGCAATCAGCATTTTCACGAAGCATCTCACATAAAGCAGAGTCTACTGAATCCATCTCGTTAACGGTGATATTTGAAGAAGCTTTTGCTGGCTTCTGATCAGTCATCACAGATTTTGTTTGAAGGACATGAGAGCGGTTTACTTTTTTGACAAAGTCCTTAACATAATCATCAGCAGGAGTCATTATAATCTCCTGAGTTGTTCCATGCTGAACTAGCTCGCCGCCATTAAGAATAGCAATACGGTCTCCAATCTTTAGAGCCTCTTCCAGGTCATGAGTAATAAAGACAATAGTCTTGTGGAGTTCTTTTTGGAGTTCCAATAACAAGTCCTGCATATCACTTCGTATGAGCGGATCAAGCGCGCTAAAGGCCTCATCCATCATTAAAATTTCAGTATCACACGTTAAAGCCCTCGCTAAACCAACACGCTGCTGCATTCCACCAGAAAGCTGAGACGGATAACGATTTTCGTATCCAGATAAACCTACACGATCAATCCATTTCTTCGCTCTTTTTACTGCTTCATCGCCCTTTACTCCTTGCAAATGAACACCTAAACAAACATTATCCATAATCGTTTTATGCGGAAGGAGTGCAAAGCTTTGAAATACCATTGCAGTTTTTTGTTGCCTAAATTGCCTAAGTTTTTCCATAGGCATTTGTATTACATCTTCACCACCAATCATAACCGAACCAGCAGTAGGCTCAATAAGTCGATTAATATGTCGAATTAAAGTAGACTTACCAGACCCTGAAAGCCCCATAATTACCTCAATATTTTTATTTGCCAAATCAAGATTGATATTACTCAAACCAAGAACGTGCTGATGCTCCTTAAGGAGATCATCCTTGGTCATACCGTTATCAACATGCTTTAAGACAGATTTAGCTTTTGGACCAAAAATCTTAGTTAAATTAGTGATCTTAATTTTAATGTCTTGCGTCATAGAACATCTCCAGAACGGTGTTTTTGAATCCGGGTTCCAAACGCTTGTGAAACCCTATCGAATATAATTGCTAAGGCAACAATTGCAAGACCATTTAGCAGTCCCATAGACAAGTATTGGTTTTGAACAGCTTGCAGCACAGGAAGCCCAAGTCCTGCAACTCCGATCATTGAAGCAATAACAACCATCGCTAGTGCCATCATAATAGTCTGGTTAATACCTGCAAAAATATTCGGAAGTGCAAGCGGAATTTGTACCATAAATAATCGCTGCCTGTAGGTAGCACCAAATGCATCAGCCGCCTCCATTGCTTCTTTATCCACAAGTCGTATACCCAGATTTGTTAAGCGCACAATCGGAGGCATAGCATAAATACAAACTGCAATCAGTCCTGGAACTTTTCCAATTCCAAGCATCATTACAACTGGAATAAGATAAACAAAGGACGGAATCGTTTGCATAACGTCTAATACTGGTGTTATCAATGACTGAGCTCTATTAGACTTTGACATCCAAATACCAAGAGGTATACCAAAAGCTAAACAAAGTATTGTTGCCGCTGAAATCATTGTGACAGTTGACACCATAGGGGTCCACATATTGAAGAATCCAATTGCAAAGAATGCCAACATAACACCAATTGAAACTTTAATACTTCGAGCACCAAGCCAAGCAAGGACACCTGCAACAGCCAAAAAAATTGGCCATGGTGTTGCCAGTAGTAGCTTCTCTATTATTACTAAAAAAGTTAATAGTGGATCAAAAAATGCCTCAATATTACCTCCAAATTCTCTTGTAAAATCTTTAAAGGCGGAATCAACACAGTTACGAGAGCTCATCATCACGTCACCTGGAATTGATATTACATTATTAACAAACAAGGTAAAGTCTGAAGTAGTTATTGAGTCACCCACTCGTGAACTCATATAGGAAAAATACTCTGATTGAGATTCTGGATCAACAGAAAGAATAGAACCCATGTTAGACTCTATGGTGTCGGAAAGAGCTTCAATTTTTATGCCAAGAGCCTCAGGATCTGTTGATCGAACCGATATATACTGCCTGTCAAGCCTTTCTACAGTTTTATCAAAATTAGCTACCACTTTTAGCTTTATGTCACCATAATTACCAGCATCATATCTACTTGCTAATTCAATTACTTTTGCACTGAGCTCATTAGCTTTTGATGTTAGTGGCATTAGAACATTCTCAACAGTACTAACATTAGTTCTAATGGCAGCCTCCTTTACGCCTCTAGCTAGAGCCTCAGGATCATTTATTAAGGGCATTAAGTCAGATACAATTTGATTACTACTTACCATTTCTGTAACTTTGGCATGCGTTGAAATACTTAATGTATCAAGATTGAAGATCATATCCCTAACACCAGGAAAATTTTTATATATTGGCGCTGAAGCGTTAGCTTGCTCTCTGATTTGAGATAGCTGATCTAAATGCAACTGAAGATTATAGTTGGAGCTAAGGTAGTCTACATTAGCTTTTAATGTATAGATTTTTTCATTTAATAATGCTATTTGCGAGCCCATCTCACTTAAAAAAGCATCATTATATTGCTCTGCTTTATCTGCAAAATCTTTTGAAAGTTCTTGAACTTTATCTGTAATGACCTGTGACTCAGCACTATTATTTAAATAGCGAATATTTTCATCAATAGTCTTAAATAAAGATTCTAGTTCAGGAAATATTGAAATCACACCATCAGCTGAGCTGATTGAATCAACTCTATTGATGAGCTCATTAAGTGAGCCTCCATATGTGTCAATTAAAAAATTTTCATTTGATTTATATTGGCTTGAGAGTTCTTGAGTTTTAGTTTCAAGTGCTTGAGCTAGTAGCTGAACTTTTTCAAGTAACTCTGCAGAATTGTTGACTTCAGTTAAGGGGTTAGAATCATTCGCTAACTCTTTTAGCGTTTTCGTTTTATCTTCTGCACGCTCAGTAAGTTTTGTAAAGCTATCTGTTATTTTAACCAACTGAGTGTAATCTGTGGCGCTTAGAGCCTGAGTTGTTAAATCGTCAGCTCTTTTTGACATTGCTTGAATAAAGTTTAAATCTTTACCAAGTATTCGTAAATCTGCAATTTCAGATGCTGGGGGAATACACTCTATTATTGACTGTTGTGGAATTGGCCTAACTGCCGCCATAGTATCACTCCTTTTAAACTCTCACAATTTAAACATTTTTTAAGTTCAAATTGATATCTAATTTGAACTTAATATTTATACAACTTGTCAAACAAAATGAAACACTAAAAAAATAATTTTTATGATTAAAGACTAATGTTTACTCTTTAATCATAAAAATTGCCCGTAATCATAAAATCTACGGGCAATTAGTATTTACTTGAAACTAGAACAAATTAATCGTTAACTAATTTCTTCTAACCTTTATAGAGAAGCTTCAACTGTGGCAGCAACATCAGCGCTAACCCAAGTCTTCCAAAGATCTCCATGATTAGTTAGGAACTCAACAGTAGCATCAGCTCCAGTTCCGCCTGTGTCTTGCATCCAAACAAGCATTTCATTCATAACCGTACCAGGCCATGTGCGGGCTTTAAAATACCCCATAGCTTCTTTTGGACCGTTATAGAACATGTTGTCACTAACAAGAGCAATAACCACGGAATTAACCCATGCAGAAGGCTTAGGATCAGAACAGTTATCAGCGCCAAGTGCGATACAGTTGTGCCAGTTATCATCACCAGCCCAAGGAACACCCCACTCAACCTGTTGCATATCATACTTACCAATTATCGCAGTTGGGTTCCAGTAGTAACCGAACCAGTTGCCGCCACTCTCTGCAGCCTTAGCAATTGAACCATCAAGACCAGCATTAGAACCAGGATCAACTAATTTCCAGCCTTTAGCTTCCATATCCCATGCCTTGAATAGACTTTGGTTTATAAGTTGACAACTCCAACCTGAAGGACAACCATGGAATGCACCTTTAGAAGGGTCTTCATTGTCTGGGAATAAGTCAGGACGTGCTAGGATAGCTTCAACAGATGTTAGCTCTGGATGTGCATCAAGCGTAGCAGGTAAAACCCACCAACCTTCTCCAAGTCCACTCATTGGCTCAGGATTAGCAACATGTAAACGGCCTGCGTCAGTAGCACTTGCAACTAAATCCTTAAATGCATTTGCCCAAATTTCCGGGGCAACATCTGGTGAACCAGTTTCATTCATTGAAGTAAATGTTGGCATAGTAGAGCCAGCAACTAGCTCAACTTCACAGCCCATTGCTTCCAACATAGCTTTATCAACATTAGCCATCAACGAGGCTGACGACCAATTCATATCTGCGATTGTTATTTTTCCACATGCAGCATTTGCAGATGTGCTGAGCAATAATGCTCCAGCAATAGCTCCAAATAGCTTAGTGGTAAATTTAATTTTCATACTTATTTCTCCTAAGGATTGATTTTAGATATATAAAATAGAGTAAATTAATTCAAACTCTGACAGAATTATAGCAACAGAGAGTATGCAAAGTGGTGTTTTTTTTATTTTTTTATCGAAATTAAAAACAATAATTCATAATGAACTATTGTTTTAAAACACATAATGTATTTACATAAATCCCTGGTTTTATCTACTCATCTTCTTGAGTATCATCGCTTACCAGAGGAGAAGCATCATTATCTTCTTGATTTCCATCTTCTATCAATGGAGCGCCGTCAACTTCTAATTGATTCTCGCCCTCTTCTTCGTCATCCGTTTCAGCTATCTTAGCTACTGAAACTAATTTTTCATCATCTGCAATATTAATCAAAGTAACGCCCTGGGTATTCCTTCCAATAATTGAAACATCAACTGCTCGCGCTCTAACCAAAGTGCCTTTATTGGAAATTAGCATCATTTCATCTTCATCCGTAACCTGAATAGCGCCAACTACTTCACCATTTCTGTCCGATGTTTTTATTGAAATAACACCTGAACCACCTCTTGCTTGGGAGCGATATTCATCCAATTGAGTTCTCTTACCATAGCCTTTTTCAGTTGCTGTAAGAATAGGATCGCCTGACTCAGCAACGATCAAGGAGACCACTTGATCTTTATCAGCTAAACGAATCCCTCTAACTCCAATCGCCGTTCGGCCAACTGAGCGGACATCAGACTCTTTAAAGCGGATAGATTTACCTGCAGAAGAGAAGAGCAGGATGTCATGCTCACCTGCAGTAATTTCAACACCAACAAGCTTGTCATCATCTCTTAGCTCAATCGCAATAATGCCGCCATTTCTTGGACGTGAAAAGTTTTTAAGTGATGTTTTTTTACACGTTCCTGAGCTGGTAACCATAAATACGAACTGGTCGTCAGTAAACTCTTTGACTGGCAATATTGCATTTATCGACTCATCCTTCTCCAAAGGAAGCAAGTTAATAATTGGCTTTCCTCTAGAAATTCTTGAGGCCATTGGGAGTTCATAAACTTTAAGCCAGTGAACTCTCCCTCTAGATGAGAAACATAAAACAGTGTCATGGGAGTTTGCTACAAATAACTGATCTACAAAATCCTCATCTTTCATCTTAGTGGCAGCCTTACCCTTGCCGCCTCTTCTTTGCGCTTGATAATCACTAAGCGATTGTGCCTTAACGTATCCTCCGTGAGATAAAGTTACCACTCTATCTTCTTGAGCAATTAAATCTTCAAGTGTAAGGTCGATTTTATTTTCGATAATCTCAGTAATTCGAGGAGCGCCAAAATTATCTCGAATTTCAGCAATTTCTTGACGAATTACATCCATTAATTGGTCTGGATTTTGAAGAATATCAAGTAACTTTTTGATTTCTTCGAGCAATCCATTAAATTCATTAAATATTTTGTCCTTTTCAAGGCCCGTTAATCTGTGGAGTCTTAAATCAAGAATAGCTTGTGCTTGTTTTTCTGATAATTGATAATCGCCATTCTTTTGGAGACCTAGGTCAGCACCTAAATCTTGAGGCTTGAACTGAGCCATGTCTCTATCGCCAATAAGCTCCTGAATCACTGACCCCTTCCAGACTCTCGCAACCAAACCTTCTTTGGCTTCACTAGGGTTCTGTGCAGCCTTTATAAGCGCTATAACTTCATCTATGTTAAAAAGAGCAACGGAAAGTCCTTCCAATAAATGGGCCCTATCTTTTGCCTTATTAAGCTCAAAAATAGAGCGGCGAGTTACTATCTCTCTTCGATGTGCAATGAATGCACTCAAGATCGACTTTAGATTCATTAATTTTGGCATTCCTTGGTCAATTGCAACCATGTTGATACCAAAAACAGTTTGCATCTCTGTTAACTTGTATAAGTTATTCAGCATAACCTCAGGAACTTCTCCTCTCCTAAGCTCAACTACCATGCGCATCCCATCTTTATCTGACTCATCTCTAAGACCAGTTATTCCATCAATCTTTTTATCTTTAACAAGCTCTGCAATTTTAGTAATGAGCCTTGCTTTATTAACTTGATAAGGGAGCTCAGTTACAACAATGCTTAATTTATCTTCACCTTCAACATGAGATCTTGAGCGCATATAAATCTTACCCTTGCCGGTTTCATATGCCTCTCGAATACCAGAGGCGCCATTAATTATTCCAGCTGTAGGAAAATCAGGTCCAGGCATAATTTCTAAAAGCTCATCAATAGTTATGTCTTCATTATCAATAAACCTGAGGCAAGCCTCAGTAACTTCAGTTGGGTTATGTGGTGGAATATTTGTGGCCATTCCAACAGCAATGCCTGAAGAGCCATTCACCAATAAAGTAGGGACGCGAGTAGGCAATACTGAAGGCTCACTTTCAGAGCCATCATAGTTATCAATAAAGTCTACCGTTTCTTTATCTAGGTCTCTTAAAAGTTCATGTGACAGCTTTGTCATGCGAATTTCTGTATAACGCATAGCCGCTGCACGGTCTCCATCCACTGAGCCAAAGTTTCCTTGACCATCTACTAGGATGCATCTCATCGAAAATGGCTGTGCCATTCTTACAATTGTGTCATAAACTGCTGTGTCACCATGAGGGTGATACTTACCAATCACATCACCCACAATTCGGGCAGATTTTTTATAAGATTTATTGTAATCATTACCAAGCACTTCCATGGCATAAAGAACGCGTCTATGAACTGGCTTTAAACCATCTCTAACATCAGGCAAAGCCCTTCCTACAATAACGCTCATTGCGTACTCCAGGTAGGAGTCACGCATCTCGTCTTCTATAGTAACTATTGGGAACTTTTGCTCGAGAATTTCTTTAGAATCGATATCGTCAGACATACAATAAACCTATAAATATAACTAAATTTAATTGTACCCTAGATGAGGTAAAAACACACCAATAATTTGGGTCTTTTTGAAGGCTAAAAACTGCAAAAAATCCCTAAGAATTTCGAGTTTTTATAGATTTTGCAAGATCTCTTAAAAGAGTTTCTGTGTCGTCCCAGCCAATACAGCTATCCGTGATACTAACACCGTACTTTAAAGATGGCAATGGCCCAACTTTTTGATTCCCCTCATTGATATGCGATTCAATCATTACGCCAAAGATCGACTCTGAGCCCTCTTCAATTTGAGCTGCAATATTAGCACCTACTTTTAATTGATTTTTAAACTGCTTCTCAGAGTTTGCATGAGAGAAATCTACCATAACTTTAGAGACTAATCCCTTTTCTTTTAGCTTCTCACAGGTTTTTTCAATATGTTCTTTGGAATAATTTGGCCCATCTTTCCCGCCTCTAAGAATGATGTGGGCCGTATCATTACCTAAAGAGGTAAAGTGGCTAATACCGCCATCCTTGTTCACAGACAAGAGATGATGAGGGCTATTGGCAGACTGAATTGCATCAAAAGCAATTTCTAAAGAGCCGCCCGTACCATTTTTGAAGCCAACAGGGCAAGATAACGCTGATGCTAATTCCCTATGGGACTGGCTCTCCGTTGTTCTAGCGCCTATTGCACCCCAAGAAATCAAATCAGATAAGTATTGCGGCGTTAACACATCTAAGTACTCAACACCAACTGGCATATTTATTTCACCTAGATCGACTAAAAGTTTTCGCGCAGTCTCAAGGCCTTTATCAATATCAAAACTTTCATCAAGATATGGATCATTAATTAAACCTTTCCAGCCAACTGTCGTTCTTGGCTTTTCAAAATACACACGCATAACTATCAACAAATCTTCAGACAGCTCTTCTTTTAGTTTAAGGAGGTTATTTGCATACTCCATTGCAGCCTTAGTGTCATGAATTGAACACGGGCCTACAAGAACCATTAGACGGTTATCGTTGCCATATAGAATATTTTTGATTGCATTTCTAGAGCTTACAACTCCTGATGCAGCTTTTTCAGATAGAGGTAATTTCTCTATAAGTGCATTAGGCGTGACCATCGGCGCACTAGATACAATTCGAACATTATCAGTATTATGATGCATAAACCTTACTTTTGATTTGTAATAACAGCGTACGCAGAGTGATTGTGGATTGACTCAAAGTTTTCTGACTCTAAAGAGTAGTAATTAATTTTATCATCAGCATTTAATTCAACAGCAATATCTCTAACTATATCTTCAACAAACGCAGGATTTTCATAAGCCCTCTCAGTGACAACTTTTTCATCATCTCGCTTAAGTATCGCATAAAGCTCGCTTGATGCTTTTTGCTCCGCTAAATCAATTAAATCTTCTAAAAAGACAACTGCCCCCTCAGAGGGTTTTGCTTCAATAGTTATGTGAGACCTTTGATTATGAGCACCATACTCAGAAATACTCTTAGAGCATGGACATAAACTAGTCACTGGAACCACAACTTTCACAGACATATCTGCCTTACCATCAGTAATATTACCAATTAATGTTGCCTGATAATCAAGCAAACTTTGAACGCCAGAAGAAGGAGCTGATTTTTTTCGAAAAAATGGAAAATCTACTACGATACGGGCACTTGTAGAATCAAGCTTTTCAGCAACCGTTTGAACAAGATCCATAAAACTTTCAACACTAAAGCTACATTCATTGGCATTTAAGATTTCAATAAATCTAGACATATGAGTTCCCTTTACATTCTCTGGAAGCCTCACTGTCATTGTAAAATTAGCAACGGATGGATGCGACTCATTAGCTTTATTTACAAAGCTAATTGGATGCAAAATATCTTTAATTCCAACTTGATTAATAACAATATTACGAAGATCTTTAATGTTTTGAGTATCAGGGAGTAGAGTATTTTTCATTATTTATTATTCCGAATAAGTAACTGCAGATCTGGGCGTTTCCCAAATCATAACTTCTTTAACCTTGACATCTTTATTGGTAATTAACAAGGCAATTTCATCAAAAAAATATTTAGCAATATTTTCAGCAGTCGGGTTTAGAACATCAAAAGGCTTAATCTCATTTAGATATTGGTGATCCAGCCGTTTAACCACCAACTTCGTTTGTTTTTTTATTTCACGAAAATCTATTGCGATACCAGAATCATCAAGAACTTGTGAACATACAGAGACTTCTACTTGCCAGTTATGGCCATGAAGTCTTGCACAATCACCAGGATAATCTCTAAGTGAATGGGCGGATGCAAAGTCTGTAACAATTTTTAGGACGAACATATTCGGAAAAATTGATAAAAAAAATACGGATTATACCTACTTGATTATAAATTACCAACTTCATGAACTATGAAATTAACCCGGTAGATACTAGGTGTAAAGCATTTTGAGCTATATTTAACTCCAACTAATCTACAGCTTGAATACTATCAACCTTTTTAAAAACGCCTGGAAGAATTAAACCTTTGCGTGCGCGATGGCTTACAAAATTAACTAGCTCTTCAAAAGAGTATTTTTTATGTTTCTTTCCATAGTGAACTCTTAATTTTTGATTATCTTTAATAGCACAAACGCCAACAACAAACTCTTCTCGATCAATGAAGTCCTTATTTGCAATCTGAATAAGCTTATTGCCCTTTCCTTTAGAAAGATGTGGCAATTCAGATATTGGAAATATCAATAATCTAGCTCTATTAGTGGCTACTGCAACATAATGATTATCAACATCTTCAACCATAGCAAGCCTATTTGCTCTTGCTTGTTTTGATAATGCAATCAGCTGTTTACCAGATTTAGTTTTTGAATTTAAATTACCCAAGTTTGACACAAAACCATAGCCAGCATCTGACGATAGAATTACAGCCTGGTCATCTTTTCCCATAACTACATCTATAAATTCAGCGCCTAATGGAGGCGTTAATTTTCCAGTTAGAGGCTCTCCCTGGCCCCTAGCACTCGGAAGGCTGTTGGCTAGTATAGAATATGACCTTCCTGTAGAGTCAATAAAAAATGCCATTTGATTACTTCTACCTTTAGCATCTTTTAAGTAGGTGTCTCCAGACTTATAGTTTAGTGAAGAGGGGTCAATTTCATGACCTTTAGCTGCTTTAACCCAGCCTTTTTCACTCAGAACGACCGTAACATTTTCAGCTGGAATCATGTCTTGGTCATTAAATGCCTGAGCAGAAGAGACATCAGAAATAATTTGACAGCGCCTTTTATCTCCAAACTCCTCAAGTATTACTCTTAGTTCTTTTTTGATATAAGTCCTTAGCCTTGTTTCACTTGAAAGCAAAAGCTCAATTGACTTTCGCTCTTTCCCAAGCTCATCTGCCTCACTTTTAATTTTAACTTCTTCAAGTTTAGCTAGGTGACGCAACTTTAATTCTAATATCGCTTCGGCCTGTATTTCACTGATTTTGAATTGCTCAATTAAAACAGGCTTGGGTTTTTCTTCACGGCGAATGATTGCGATAACCTCATCAATATTAAGATATGCTATAAGCAATCCATCAAGAATATGCAGCCGATCTAAAATTTTATCTAATCGCGATTGGAGTCTATTAACAACAACCTGCATTCTAAATTCTAACCACTCTTTAAGCAATGGAATCAATGGCTTCACTTGAGGCTTACCATTTAAACCAATCACATTCATATTGACTCGATAATTTTTCTCAAGATCCGTAGTTGCAAATAAATGAAGCATTAATTGCTCACAATCGACTCGATTAGACCTTGGAACAATGACTAATCGAGTCGGGTTTTCATGGTCTGACTCATCGCGAAGATCCTCAACCAATGGAAGCTTTTTATTGCGCATCTGAGCAGCAATTTGAGTGATAACCTTTGCTCCTGATGTCTGGTAGGGAAGAGACTCAATAACAATTTCTCCATCCTCTTTAATATAGCCAGCCCTCATTTTGACTGAGCCATTACCAGTTTCATACATTTGGCGGAGGTCTTCTTTTGAGCTAACAATATAAGCATCCGTTGGATAGTCTGGAGCTGGAATAATCTGCATAAGCTCATCAAGCTCAGTTGAAGGTTTTTCTAAAAGCTGAATACACCCAGCTATAACCTCCAGGAGATTGTGCGGCGGGACGTCAGTTGCCATACCAACAGCAATTCCAGATGTTCCATTAAGCAGCAAATTTGGCACCTGGGCAGGAAGTTGAAGGGGCTCTTTAATCGTGCCATCAAAATTGTCAGTCCAGCTAACTGTGCCTTTATTAATTTCAGCAAGCAGTAAGTCTGCATAAGGCGATAATTTAGACTCGGTATAACGCATTGCTGCAAAAGACTTAGGATCATCTGGCGCCCCCCAGTTGCCCTGGCCATCAATAAATGGGTAGCGATAAGAAAAAGGCTGTGCCATTAAAACCATGGCTTCATAGCAAGCACTATCACCATGAGGATGAAATTTACCTAAAACATCACCAACAGTTCTGGCAGATTTTTTAAACTTTGCGGTCGATTTAAGTCCGAGCTCGCTCATGGCATAGATGATTCTTCTTTGGACAGGCTTTAAACCATCGCCAATAAAGGGAAGCGCACGATCAAGGATAACGTACATTGAGTAATCAAGATAAGCGCGTTCACTATACTCTCCAACACTTTGTCGCTCAATGCCGTTTTGGCTCATTCTTTCCTTAGTTTATATTTCGAAAATTTAACTCAAAAAAAGAGTTAAAGTTGGCGTTATTTTAATTCAACTCTGAACCCATTTAAGATTAATTAATTATCTTCCTTAAAAGGTCTAACCTGGTGGCCAATTTAACTGACGCCCTCCCAGGCAATGAAGGTGAATATGAAATACACTTTGACAGCCATCACTATTACAATTCATAACAAGTCTATAACCACTTTCAGCAAATCCACGCTCTTTGGCAATGCTAACTGCAGTAGTATTCAGTTTGCCAAGTAACCTCTCATTTGTTGCATCATTAAGCGTTGAAATATGTTCTTTTGGTATTACTAAAAAATGTTCGGGGGCTTGTGCATTTACATCTTTAAAGGCCAACACATCATCATCTTCATAAAGTTTTTCAGCGGGTATATCGCCCTTAATAATTGAGCAAAAAATACAGTTTTTCATAGTCAGTTTTTATATCATTCAAATTCTATTATTAAAGATACACTAGAAGAACCTATAATTAATAAATAATAATTACTAAGGTCAGGATATATGCTCTCCAATAAAACTCTAGACACAATCTTTAAAACAGCGCGCAGTCATAAGGGATGGTTAGATAAAGGTGTTTCTAATGATCAAATTCATCAAATCTATGATTTACTAAAATTTGCGCCAACCTCTGGCAATTGCAGTCCTGCAAGGTTTACATTCATCCAAACTGCTGAAGCAAAAAATAGAATCAAGCCATCATTAGATGAGGGAAATATTGACAAAACTATGCAAGCTCCTTCTGTAGTAATCATTAGCTATAGCACTAAATTTTATGAAGCACTACCAACCCTATCTCCTCATAATGATGCCAAATCTTTTTACGAAGGCAAAGATAAAATAATAAAAAATACTGCAGAATTTAACTCAGCGCTCCAAGGCGCATACTTTATTATTGCAGCTCGCTCTATAGGTCTAGATTGCTGCCCAATGCTTGGATTTAACAAGGAGACGCTAAATCAGGAATTCTTCCCGGACAATAAGAATAAAGCTATTTTTATTTGTGGGATTGGTTATGGAGATGATTCAAAATTACGTCCTCGAGCACCACGACTAGATTTTAAGGAAGCTTGTAAAATTATATAAACACTAACTCAAAATAATAGTTAAAAAAAATTGTTACCAGTATTTAGGGTAATTTCTATTTTTAGATAAGTTGTTATAAAGCATTGCTACCATTACGATTAATACCGAGCCTATGAGAGTTGGCATCCATAAATAATCCCAATTAGCACCAAGCAAAAAAACAATAAATGGGTTAGAACCTGCAGGTGGGTGAGGAATCCTTAGAAACTGCATTAATGCTATAGCAAAAGCCAAAGCTAAAGCCATACTCCACCAATCAGAACTAACAAGATGGTAAAAAATAAGCCCCACAAGAGTTGTAACAAAGTGACCAGCAATGACATTTCGAGGCTGCGCAAATGGCGAATCAGGAAGTACAAATAAAACAAATATTGATGCACCAAATGAGCCCATAATAATGGGCTCATTAGTGTAATACGCTAAGAATCCAATGACGCATGCTGCTAGTAAAGCACCTAAAGAAATAAAGCCCATTTCTTTGAAGGATGGCCTAGGTGGGATTGTTGCTGGAGAGCCTTTAAGTTTAGTAAGATAAGACATACCTTGATCCTTAGCAAAAAAAATAAGAATTATATATTAAATTATTAACCCTACCTTTGAATCAAGAAATTTCCATATCCTTTCTAGTAAAATATTTTTGTAATATCAAACCTAAACAAATAAGAATAACACCAAAAATAGTTGAAACTAAGATCGCTTCTTTTAATACAAAATGAAGAATCAAAAGTGACAAAAAAGGAGTTATAAAAATAAGACTGGCTACCCTTGAAACTGTTGTTGAGGTTTTTAAGGCTAATTGCCATAGAACAACTGAAACCCCCATCTCAAATAACCCTATATAAGCAGAGCCAATAATGCCCTTTAATGAGGGAATAACAAATGAATCACTAAAATAAACAATTATTAATATATATGGCAAACTAAATAAAAAAATTAAAAACAAACTAACTATGGAGTCATAAGAATTTTTGGTGTTGAGAAGCCAGAATAAAGACCAAATAACAGTCGTAATTAGAATGTAAGTAACTCCTAAAGGACTTTCAAAGTTCATTGAAAATATGTTGCCTTTTGAAGCAATAATTACTACTCCAATATAACAAATAACAATTGCAAGAAAGGATTTAAGATCAATTGTTTGCTTAAGGATTGGAATTGATAGAACAACAATCATGATAGGCCAGCTAAAGTTGATCACCATCGCTTCCTGAGCTGGCAATATATCGTAACCTTTAAAAAGAACAATATAATAAAGACAGGGATTTAAAAGCCCAAGAAATGCAAATTGCATAAGAGTTTGATTAGAAAAACTCTTAATTAAATGTATCTTGCCTTGAATAAATACAATAAAAAAAAGAACTATAACTGAAAATAATGTCGAGTATAAAACTAATTGAATGGGCTCTAAATAACTTAAAGCAAGTTTAAAAGCGGTAGCAACAGTAGACCAGAAACAAATAACAATACCAGCATAAAGGTAAGCTTTATTTTGATTAGTAAGACCTGAAAGCATAGTATTCTATTTACCCTTTATAAGCGCATAACTATACATAATAAGTCCAGCCCAAACTCCAATAAATCCTATTAATTGGTTTGAATTGACCAACTCATTTTGTA
>JACNFO010000030.1 GCA_014384565.1 Candidatus Pseudothioglobus aerophilus | reverse complement strand
TGATCGTATTTCAATATAACCTATACCTTTATTATTAAGGGCCCTTAGTGGCCTATCATTTCCATATAAAATAGGCTTTGGACGAACAGAAGAGTAGTACTCATTTGCGATTTGTAGGATATTTGTATTGAGCTGCTGGTACTCTCCATTTTTCTTTAAGCCAATCTTTTCAAAATCCTCACAGCTAGTTTTCATTGCCGCACGGAGACTATATATATAATGACATAAGCTATTATAGTTAGCCTTAACTCCTTTCTCATCTTCTTGCGAATTCTGATAGCCAATATCACCCATTCTTAGAGAAGTCGCATAGGGTAAATACAAGGTGTTGTCATCAAATTCTTCTAAGTTATGCTCATGATAGTCATGCATAAATGACTTACATACTGTTGCAGAAGCTCCAAATAAGTAAGGAATTAGCCAACCATATCTCAAAACATTCCGAGTGAGTCCCATGTAGTGATCATCCATGAAGCCCTTAGAGTCTGTATCAGTTTTCGATATTACTTCACGGTAGGACTGCCAAAACTCTAATGAAAATGAATAGTTAAAATGAATACCAGCAATTGCCTGCATTACGCTGCCATAGCGATTAGATAGGCCGCGCCTATAAACTGTCTTCATCATTCCTAAATTTGAACTCCCATAATTCGCAATAGGTATATTGGTTTGACCTCTTAATATACAGGGCATACTGGCAGGCCAAAATCGCTCATCTTCTGGCAAGTGATGGTAAATATAATTATGGATTGTCGTGAGCTCATCTAGAACTTGATCAGCGCCCTTTAAAGGTTGAGTGACTAATTCAAGTAAAGCCTCACTAAAGTCTGTAGTTATTGCAGGATTTTTTAGAGCAGAGCCTAATCCCTCTGGGTGAGGCGTTTGAGCAATACTTCCATCACCTGAAACGCGCAAACCCTCTTTTTCAATACCTATAAGATTGGCTTTAAGGCAAGCCTTAAAGGGCATGAGTGATTGGATTTTTTTATCAAGTTTCACTATATAATTTCAAATATTAAAGTCGTTATTTTACCTCGGACTTGTGTTAGCGGTGATAATAGAAAATGCATCCATCAAATACCTGAAAATTAAAAAAACGTGCTTAATAAAAATACCAGTATTGAAGTAGTAGTTGGGATAATACACAATAGTAATAATGAGGTATTTATTGCTAAGCGTCAAAAAAACCAATTTATGGCAGGTTATTGGGAGCTTCCTGGTGGCAAAGTAGAGCATGGTGAAGACCACGTTAGCGCAATCGTAAGAGAACTTTTTGAAGAGACAGGAATTATCGTTAAAGACTGTCATTTAGTTCAAGAGATTCAGCATATCTATCCTGAAAAAACCATCAATTTATCGGTTTATAGTATTGATAATTATCTTGGTGAGCCATTAGGGTTTGAAGGACAAGAAATTACTTGGAGTAGTGAAGAAAAGTTCAAAAATTTCAAATTACTCCCAACTATGTGGAGAATTATTCATAAATTTTCACTTCCAAAATTTTATTGGATTACGCCTGATGATCATCAGTCTGACATGGTCATTAATGAATGTAAAAAACAACTAACGAATGGCATTAAATTCATACAGCTAAGAAGTAAGACTTCTCTTGATCATGCTTACATAAAAAAAATAAACAGGCTCTGTAAAGAAAGCCAGGCAAAACTTATTCTAAATACACCAAGTAAAACCTTTAATGAGCTTTGTGATGGCTGGCACTTAACTAGTTTAGAGCTAATGTCATTAAAAGAAAGGCCAGTTATTGAAGAAAAATTAATTGGCGCATCAACGCATAACCTGGAAGAGGCGCTGCATGCAGAAAATATTTCTGCTGATTACATCAGCTTGTCACCAATAGAAAAGACACTGACTCATCCAGACTCCCCCCCTTTAGGATGGGAAGATGCCTCTGGCATTATTGAGAAGTGTAATTTACCAGTTTTTTTACTTGGCGGGATGAAGAAAAATCTAATTGAAAAAGCTTTGAGTATAGGAGCTCAAGGCGTTGCTGGAATTAGAGATATTTAAATGCGTGAACCAGTAATCTCAAAAACTTTATTATGAATATCTTCTTTGCTCATTTGTGCTAATCCATCAGACCCGCCCTTACATAAGAGCTTATCGTTTACAAAAATTTGAGGGACCGTTCTAAAGCCAGATTTAACAAAAAAGTCTCGCGCATCTTTGTCTTCTTGAATGTTGAGCGTTTCATATTCAATATCAAGATTATCGAGATAGTTTTTTGCTCTTGTGCAGTAAAAGCAAGAGTGCGAAGTATATACTTTAATCATTAGTAGTTTTTACACAGTAAAAGACTGGAAATAATACCAGTCAAAGGAATCAGGGGCACTTAAAATAGTTTTACAAATATTGTGGGCTTTAGTCTCTGAGATAAACCCAAGAAGACTCACTAGAAAGTTCTTTATCAAATCTATAGCCTTCATCGACAAAATCTTTTAGTCCCTCTGGACTCCTCAATCGATTTCTTATAATATAATTCACCATCAAACCTCTTGCGCGCTTCGCATAAATACCTATAACTTTGTAGACTTCACCTTTTTTCTCCTTAAACACAATATCCAAAACTTTCGCATTAAGTATTTTTTTATCTACAGCTTTGAAGTACTCATTGGATGAAAGGTTTACTATCAGTTCAGACTCATCCTCATTGAGGACATCGCTAATCTCAGTTCCCCAATACTCATAAAGATCCTTACCTTTAGAGTTAGAAAGTTTAGTTCCCATCTCTAAGCGATAGGGCTGTATTAGGTCAAGTGGCCTTATAACGCCATAAAGACCAGAAAGCATTCGAACACTGTCTTGCGCAAATTTTAGGTCGTCAGTTGACAGAGCCGGGGCATCAATTCCGTTATAAACGTCTCCTTTAAAAGCAAGTATTGCCTGCTTTGCATTGTCTCGATTAAAGGGCAATTTAAATTTTTGAAAGCGATCAAAATTCAACTTAGATAATTTCTCACTCAATGCCATCAGTTTAGAAATTTGAGACTGGCTTTTCTTTTTCAAAATACTAACAAGCTCACTAGAGTTTTCTAAGTGTCTAGTTTGAGAATAAAAATCAATATCACATTGAGAGAAATCTTGCGTCTTTGAAGGCGAAATAATTGCTAGCATAAGAGTAATAAAATAAAAATATTCTACCTTAATATCCGCACTATAACAATATAAGTAGGCAAATTTGGAGTTTAAAAATCAGCTAAAATAAGGTATTATATATTTTCAGTTCTACATTCAGTTTCCATGAAAAATAAACAATTACACCTACCGAAGGCGCGAGGACTTTACCATCCTAATAATGAGAAGGAGAATTGTGGTGTCGGTTTTATCGCCAACGTCAAGAGCCATTCTTCTCATAAAATTACAAAAGATGCACTAGAAATGCTCTCTCGCATGGACCATCGTGGTGCTTGTGGCTGTGAGGCAAATACTGGTGATGGTGCTGGAATCTTAACCAATATACCTCACGATTTTTTTTCTAAGGAAATTAAAGCGCTATTTGGCATTGCAGTAACTGCTGGAAATTATGGTGTTGGAAATGTTTTTCTACCTCAAGATAATAAAGAAAGAAAACATTGCATATCAGTCATTGAAAAAGTTATAAAGGATGAGGGACAAATTCTAATTGGTTGGCGCGATGTCCCAGTTGACTCTGATAAAGCAAATGTTGGAGAGACAGCTCGAAATTCACAGCCGGTAATGAAACAGCTTATTATTGGTAACTCTCAAAGTATAAATACAGAGACTTTTGAAGGGATTCTTTATATCATTCGCAAAAATGTCTCGAAGATTATTCGTACTGATGAGTCACTTTCTCAGGCATTGCTTTTTTATATTTGTAGCCTTTCTACCAGGGTAATTATTTATAAAGGCATGCTAATGGGTTCGCAGCTATTAGACTTTTATCCAGATCTAAATGATAAGAAATTTAGCACCTATTTAGCCATGATACACTCACGATTTTCAACCAACACATTCCCTTCATGGGATCGCGCTCAGCCTTGCAGGTTTATGGCCCATAATGGTGAAATTAATACCCGCCAAGGTAACTTTAACTGGATGAGGGCGCGTGAAGGAGTCCTAGAAAGTGAGGTTTTTGGTGATAATTTATCAAAAACGTTGCCCATAATTGAAACTGAAGTTTCTGACTCTGGTAGCTTTGATAATGTTCTAGAATTTCTATTAATGAATGGAAGGTCTCTTCAGGAAGCAGTATTAATGATGGTTCCAGAAGCTTGGCAAAATGACACGGAAATGAGTCAAGAGAAAAAAGCTTTTTATGAGTATTTCTCAAATGTAATGGAGCCTTGGGATGGACCGGCGTCTATTGCCTTTACTGACGGAAGATATATTGGAGCTGTTCTTGATAGAAATGGTCTTCGGCCATCACGTTACTATCTAACACACGATGATCTTGTAATTATGGCATCTGAAGTTGGTGTTGTGGATGTTGCAACTAATAACGTTAAATCAAAGGGTCGCCTTAGGCCTGGAAAAATGTTTCTTGTTGACTTTGAAAAAGGCAGGTTAGTTGATGATGATGAAATTAAAAATAGCTTTGCGTCTAAAAATCCTTACGGTGATTGGCTAAAAGAGCAACAAATATCCCTATCCGATTTAAAAACTAATACTAGTGATAAAGGCTTTTTCCCAGATACACTTATCAACCGCTTACAAGCCTTTGGTTATAGCACTGAAACTCTTAAGTTTATGCTACTGCCTCTTGTAACTGAGCTGAGAGACCCAGTTGGATCAATGGGCAATGACTCGGCACTTGCGTGCCTTTCAGATCAGTCACGAATAATTTATGACTACTTTAAACAGCTTTTTGCTCAGGTTACTAATCCAGCTATTGACTCAATTCGTGAAGAAATTGTTATGTCTTTAAGCTGCTCGATTGGCCCTGAAGGAAATTTACTGACTAATAAAGCTGAAAATGCAAACCGATTAATCATTGAGCACCCAATTTTAACAAATGAAGAAATGTCCTCACTTAAAGATTGCAATCATCGAGGATGGACAAGTCAGACAATTGATATTACCTATGACATAAACGAGGGCCAAAGCCTAAATAAAATGCTTGATTCAATTTGCGCACAAAGTACTCAAGCTATTAATGATGGCCATAGCCTTGTTGTATTATCTGATAGAAAAATTGACTCTCAGCGAAATGCCGTAAGTGCACTCCTAGCTTCTTCAGCAGTCCATCGTCACTTAGTGGCTTCTCATAAGCGAACTCAAGTTGGAATAATTGTTGAAACTGGTGAGGCTAGAGAAGTTCATCACTTCTGCCTATTGACAGGCTTTGGTGCAGATGCTGTTAATCCATACTTAGCTTTTGAAGCCTTATGGCAGGCAAGAAGAGATAACTTAGTAGCACTAGAAAACGACGACGCTATAGTCACCGCATATCGTAAGGCAATAGCAAAAGGAATGCTCAAAGTGATGGCTAAAATGGGCATTTCAACTCTTGCCTCCTATAAGGGCGCTCAAATCTTTGAGGCTGTTGGTTTATCCGGTGAGGTCATGCATAAATGCTTTTTCGAAACAGCGAGTCGCATTAGTGGTGTTGGATTTGACGTCATTCAAACTGAATCTGAGCAGCAACATAAAAAAGCATTTCTCTCAAACTCGCTCAATAACCTTGGCCATTATGCTTGGCGAAGTGGTGG
The DNA here is from genome assembly GCA_014384565.1 of Candidatus Pseudothioglobus aerophilus. GTDB lineage: Bacteria > Pseudomonadota > Gammaproteobacteria > PS1 > Pseudothioglobaceae > Pseudothioglobus > Pseudothioglobus aerophilus. The sequence goes on along the minus strand of JACNFO010000030.1, from coordinate 100,031 downwards.
TGAAAAACATATGTGGGAGCCAGAAACTATTACGAGCTTGCAGCAGGCTGCTAGAAGTAATGATCAAAATGCTTACTGGGAATTTGCTAAAAAATCTAATGAAGAGGGCACTAGAAATTGCACTCTTAGAGGGCTCATGTCATTTAAATCAGGCGCCTCAATTGATATTGATAAAGTTGAATCAGCAAAAGAGATTGTCAAAAGATTTGTTACAGGAGCAATGAGCTTGGGCTCAATATCTCCAGAATCTCATGAATCTCTTGCAATTGCTATGAATCAAATAGGCGGTAAATCGAATACTGGTGAGGGTGGAGAAGATCCAAACCGTTGGACTCCAGATGCCAATGGAGATTCTAGGCGAAGCGCGATCAAGCAAGTGGCCTCTGGTCGATTTGGTGTTACCATTGAGTACCTAAATAATGCTGATGAACTTCAAATTAAGGTTTCACAGGGTGCTAAACCTGGTGAGGGTGGTGAACTTCCTGGTGGAAAGGTAGATGATTTTATTGCTAAAATACGCTGCTCAACTGCAGGTGTTGGTCTAATTAGCCCACCGCCGCATCATGATATTTATTCTATTGAAGATTTATCACAACTTATTTTTGATCTTAAAAGATCTAATCCTGCAGCTCGAATTAGTGTCAAGCTAGTTTCTGAGGTTGGTGTAGGAACTGTTGCTGCAGGAGTAACGAAAGCAAAATCAGATCATATTGTTATTGCTGGACATGATGGTGGAACTGGCGCCTCTCCTTTGACCTCAATTAAACATGCAGGACTTCCTTGGGAGCTAGGCGTTGCTGAAACTCACCAAACACTGGTGATGAATGATTTACGCTCAAGAGTAGTTATTCAAACTGATGGGCAACTTAAAACCGGAAGAGATGTTGCAATAGCGGCGTTATTAGGGGCTGAAGAGTTTGGTTTTTCTACAGCACCGCTTATAACTTTAGGCTGCATTATGATGCGGAAATGCCATCTCAATACTTGTCCTGTTGGCATTGCAACTCAAGACAAAGTCTTACGTAAAAAATTCACTGGTAAGCCTGAACATGTCGTTAATTACTTGTTTATGGTGGCAGAGGATTTACGTACTATTATGGCGGAACTTGGATTTAAAAAACTGACTGACATGGTTGGCCGAGTTGATATGCTTGAAATGAACAAAGCAATAAATCACTGGAAGCAAGACTCAATTGACCTTAGTAAGATATTAACACCTGCTGATAATCAATATAGGAATGCGGGCACCTATCAAACTATAAAACAAGACCATCAACTCAATGAGCAACTGGATCATGATTTAATTGCTAAATCAAAAAAGGCTATTGAAGGAAATGGTAAAGTTAAATTTCAATCAAACATTTCTAATGTTGACAGAGCTGTTGGCGCTATGCTTTCCTCACATATTGTCAAAACTAGAAATGGTAATAATCTAAAAAATGGCTCAATAGATATTGACTTTAAAGGGTCTGCAGGTCAGTCTTTTGGGGCATTTCTTGCAAATGGAATAACTCTATCGATTGAGGGTGATGCTAACGATTATGTTGGTAAAGGCCTGTCTGGTGGTCGGATTGTTATTTATCCACCAAAAGATTCCACCTACTTAGCGCATAATGAAATTATTGCTGGAAATGTTTGTGGATATGGTGCTACTGGAGGTGAAATGTATTTGTCAGGGCAGGTTTCAGAGCGTTTCTGCGTCAGAAACTCTGGACTGATTGCTGTTGTTGAAGGAATTGGGGATCATGGTTGTGAATATATGACAGGTGGGCGTGCAGTAATACTCGGTGAAGTTGGTCGTAACTTTGGCGCTGGGATGAGCGGCGGAATAGCTTTTATATATAATCCTAACCTAACTCTTCAGGGGAGGTCTAATTCATCTTCGATAGACTTTGATCCAATGGATAAAGAATCCACTTCAGAGTTATTTGAATTTATAACTAATCATTTCGAATTGACTGGCTCAAAAATAGCTGAAAAAATACTCAGCAATTGGAATGAAGAAATAACTCATTTTGTCAAAGTAATGCCAAAAGCGTTAAAAGAAGTTCTTGCAGCCAAAAGTAAGCAGTTACTTCAAGCAAGTTAGATAGGTATTGCGTCGATTACATCAGCGCTTGCGCCCAAGACACTATTAACTCCATCGCCAACAACTGGTATTACAGATACAACTGCTCCAGTAACCCTCATAGGAACAGTAACAACTTTAGTAAAAACGCAGCCTGATAGGTACAAAGCTATTAAACCGAATAAAATAATATTTTTCATGATTGCCGCTCTAAAACTAAAAAGTGATGAGCGTGCTCATTCAAATCATCTGGAAGATGTGACTCACAGCTAACTTGGCGCCAATCAGCCTCATTATATTCTGGAAAATAGACGTCCCCATCAAATTTACCTTCAATTTTCGTAATATATAATCTACTAACTTGGGGCAATAACTGCTCACAAAGACTAGCTCCCCCAATTATCATTACCTCATCTTCATCTTTAGTGATTGAGAGCATCTCATCAATGCTAGATAAAACTTCACAACCTGTGATTAAAGTTTTTGAGTTTCGAGAAATTACAATATTACGACGATTTGGTAATGGCCTGCCAATAGAGTCATAGGTTTTTCGACCCATTACAATTGACTTTCCTGTAGTATTTTTTTTAAAATAAGCAAGGTCTGCAGGAAGATGCCACGGCAACTTATTGTCTTTACCAATCAGACGATTTTCATCCATTGCGACTACTATTGATAAGCTCATAAATTCTGCCTGATTGAAGTAAAATATTAGAATATTTTACAATTTTTAAACTTTTAGTGTCACTCATTCTAGCCTCATCGTCGCCATTTAGAAAAGCTATTTTAGAGAAGCTTCGTATTGACTTTAAAGCAACAGCGCCAAACATTAATGAAAGAAAAAAAAATGGAGAGACTCCTTTTAATTTAGTTAATCGCTTATCTAAAGAAAAGGCTCTAGAGGTAGCCAAATCTCATTCAGGTTTGATTATTGCATCAGATCAGGTAGCTACCCTTGGTAATGGAAATAATGAAGATGATGAAATATTAACAAAGCCAGGTAGTCATGAGAATGCTTTTTTGCAGCTAAAGAAAAGCTCTGGAAAAACTATTACATTTCTTACTGGATTGGTTCTCTTGAATACTGAAACCTTAAAAATTCAAACTCATGTTGAGCTTTTCAAAGTTACCTTTAAACAACTTTCTGATAATCAAATTTTGTCCTACCTAAAGAAAGAAGATGTTCTTAATTGTGCTGGTAGTTTCAAGTCTGAAGGACTAGGAATTGCATTATTTAGTCGTATGGAGGGCAATGACCCTAACAGCCTAATTGGACTTCCAACAATCCAACTTATTAAAATGCTAGCTAAGGAAAATGTTCATATCTTATGAACATTTTATATTCAGAAGAATTTAAGCCTTTCTCATCTGGCTTAAAAAATTATTGGGGATCTCTCTATGGCTCCTCTGAAGCACTAGCGCTTATTGAATTTGCTGAATCTCAAAAGCAAGTAGTGCTCTATATTGCAAAAGATATTACTCATTATGATGAGGTTAGAAAAGCACTCAATTTTTTTAACACCTCTTTAGAAATATTAGATTTCTCAAGTTGGGAGGTTTTAGCTTTTGACCATTTCTCACCACATCCAGATATTGTCTCATCGAGGTTAGAAACACTTTCAAAACTGCCCTCTCTAAAATCTGGCATCGTAATAACAACACTTGAGACGTTATCACAAAGATTGTGTCCCAAAAATTATATTGAAATATATAGCCTTCACCTAAAAACTAAACAAAATCTTGAAATTAAGTCCTTTTCTGAAAATCTTATAAAAATAGGATATCGCAGAGTTACAACTGTAATGGAGCAAGGTGAGTTCTGCATTAAGGGCGCCCTAATTGATTTGTACCCAATGGGCACTAAAAATCCATATCGAATTGACCTATTTGATAATGAGATAGATTCAATCAGATCTTTTGATACATCTTCGCAGAGGTCAATTGAAATTATTAAAGAAATCAAGCTACTGCCTGCTCGAGAATTTGCAACAGATAGTGACAGTATTTCAATCTTTAAAGATAACTACTTATCTGAATTTGGAAATACTGATGGATTCATTTATAACGAAGTTAGTGAAGGACGTTATCCAGGCGGAATAGAATTTTATTTACCTTTATTTTTTAAAACAACTGAAACTCTATTTGATTATATTTTGGGTGAGCCTGTAATCTTTTATCAAAAAGGACTTAACGAAGCGATGGAGCTTCAGGCTAAAGAATTATTAGAGCGTTTTGAATATTGTAAAGGTTCACTAGAAAGACTCCCTCTAGAAATTAATAAAGTATTTTTAAACACTGAAAGATTTTTCAAAAAACTTTCAGATAAAAAGCAAGTACAAATACAAAGCTCAAAAATAGAAAAAGAAGAAGGCTACAACTTCTCATCTTCTATCCTTCCCCCACTTAAAATAGAAGCCCAAACAAAAAAGCCACTTAATAAGTTAATTAAGTTTATTGAAAATTTTGATGGGCAAGTATTAATCGTTTGTGAATCAGAAGGCAGGCAAAGTGTTCTCACTGATCTACTTTCCACTCACCAACTTAAAGTAAACGACTGCTCTCATTGGAGTGACTTTCATAGTCAAAATAATGGGCTCTGCATTACTAATGCAAGCCTGAGTGAAGGTGTTCTTTTTGAGAAGATTGCAATTATTACTGAAAATAATTTGTTTGGAAAAGATGCTGTAAAACAGCGGAGAAGACGAAGAGCAAAACATAAAGATTTTGATGAAGCTATTAAAAGTCTTGTTGAGATCCAGTTAGGTGACCCTGTCGTTCATGAGCATTATGGTGTTGGCCGATATTTAGGACTTAAAAGTCGAAGTTTTGATGGCAATCAACAAGATTTTCTGTCACTTGAGTATGCCAATGGCTCAGTACTAATGGTTCCCATTGCAGCGCTTAACCTTATCTCTAGATACTCTGGTGCAAGTTCAGATAATGCCCCTCTTCATAAATTAGGAAGTCAGCAGTGGGCCAAAGCAAAAAGAAAGGCAGCAGAAGCACTTTATGATGTTGCCGCTGAACTATTAGAAATTTATGCAAAGCGTCAATCTCAAAAAGGATTTGCTTATCCAGCGCCAAATGACTCTTATAGTTCTTTTGTATCCAGCTTCCCATTTGAGGAAACACCAGATCAACTAAAAACAATGGGTGATGTTCTTTTAGATATGCAATCTGAAAGACCAATGGATCGACTGGTATGTGGAGATGTTGGGTTTGGTAAAACTGAAATTGCAATGAGAGCTGCTTTTATAGCTGTTGAATCTGGCAAGCAAGTTGCAATTCTTGTTCCTACGACACTTTTAGCTAACCAACACGAACAAACTTTTAATGACCGCTTCTCCAAATTTCCAATTGTAATTAAATCCCTTTCAAGGTTTCAAAACACAAAAGAACAAAATGAAATTAAATCTCATCTTAATGATGGAAAGATTGATATTATTATTGGGACTCATAAACTGATCCAAGGAACTATTAAATATCATAACTTAGGTTTGATTATTATTGACGAAGAACATCGATTTGGGGTAAAGCAAAAAGAAGCACTTAAAAAAATCCGCGGTCAAAGTGATATATTGACTATGACTGCAACACCTATACCTAGATCACTAAATATGGCGTTAGGCTCACTTCGAGAAATGTCAATTATTGCCACCCCTCCAGCTAAAAGAACAGCAATACAGACCTTTGTTGATGAATGGGATAAAAATACTATCAAGGAAGCATGTTCTCGTGAGTTGCATCGAGGTGGGCAAATCTTTGTTGTTCATAATGATATTGATACAATTGATAATATGGCAGAATCTTTGAGCGATCTTATGCCAAACCTTCAAATTCGAATTGCCCATGGCCAAATGCCAAGTAAAGAACTTGAGCAAATAATGGCCGATTTTTATCATCAGCGCTTTCAGCTTTTAGTTTGTACTACTATTATTGAAACTGGAATTGATATTCCAAGTGCTAATACAATTATTATCAATAATGCACAAAATTTTGGGCTTGCACAGCTTCATCAGCTTCGAGGCAGAGTTGGCAGATCTCATCATAAGGCATACGCTTATCTTATAATTAAGTCTCACCAGTCAATTACAGCAAATGCAAAAAAACGACTAGATGCTATAGCTTCACTTGAAGAGCTTGGAGCCGGATTTATGCTAGCAAATCATGACCTTGAGATTAGAGGTGCGGGAGATCTTTTGGGAGAAAATCAAAGCGGTAAAATATCAGAAATTGGGTTTAATTTATATCATGACTTATTAAAGCGTACCATTCAAGCAATAAAAAACAATACCAAATTTGATATTAAAGATGCATTAGTTGAAGAAGTTGAAATTAATTCAGGAATTGCTTGCATCATTCCTGATACTTATCTACCAGATGTACATGAGAGATTAATTCTCTACAAACGAATTGCAAGTGCTGGAAATGATGACGAATTAAAAGATCTAAAAATAGAAATGATTGATCGCTTTGGCCTCCTCCCAGATCAAACTAATAACTTATTTGAATCGACCTCATTAAAAATACAATCTAAGGAAATAGGGATACTCAAAATTAATATTTATGATGAGAAGCTAGAAATAACTTTAAATGAAAAAAATCTTATTGACACATCAAAGATAATTAATTTAATTCAAACGAAGCCAAAGCAGTTTCAATTAAGAAACCAAAATACTTTAATTTCCAGTGAAACTATGGAAGCTGACTTTTCTCGTATTAGAAGCGCAAGTAAATTAATAGATAGCCTAGTTTAATTTTTGATTAAAAATAGCTAAAAATTATAATTTACTTAGCTTTAAATTTAGATGGAACAAGTTTAGGGGCAAAGAAGCGAATTCCAGGAACAACGACTAGTGCAGCAAAAAATAAAATAGCTAAACAACCAAGAACATCTCCAATCAAATAATTTGTTATGAAATTAATGGCATTAATGGGTAAATCGTCTGGCTTGCCAGATGAGAGATATGAATAAACAAAAAATTTCATAAGTGTGTTGTAAAGAGCTGTTAATATAGCTAAAAAAAGTAAATGTTGAAAAACCAGCTTCCCGCCTTCAAAAAAATTCGATAATTTAAAAAATTTCATACTAGCAATAGCTAGTAATGGCGAGAATGTGCCTACGAGATGTATAAGATTTATACCTATAAAAGATGAGTCATGAAACCATAAAGATGAAAATGTTATAGCCAGAAAAACTGCTATAAAAACATTAAAGCCAAATAAAAGATAGCATAAAGATACTGCTCCAATAGGGAGCCAAATAATGTTTCCACTAATAAATGCCTGGCCATTAATAAATGTTACAAAGATAATGACAAGAAAAGATATGATATTTTTATAAAGGAATCCTGCTAACTTGTCTTGCATCAGACAGACAACTTATTAGCAAAACTAAAATTTTCTAAGCAATATGTGCTGCCAAAATAATTCATAAATTTATCCAAGTTTAGAGCCTGCATGAAACTTCAAACAGACTTAGTGACTCCAATAGTAATTTTACTAATTAGAGGTATTGCTAGTTAAAAACTAACGCACTAAAACTTATTATAGCTTGAGAGCTAATGAACTAATGAACTAATGATCAAATACTAATATCATTTCACGCTTATCAGTTAAAGACTGACTTGCACTAACTACGCCGTTAGAAGTTAGAAATAGAACTGCACGTTTTATTGTTGATAATGAATACTTAGAGAAGTATGGATCATTTTTTATTGCAGTAATTGTTACATTAGAATTAGAAGTGATGAAAGAAAAAACCGCTCTTTCGACTTCAGAAAACTCACCCAATCCAAATTCTTTTTCACATTCATCTAGCGCTTGTCTTAGCTGAAATAACCTGCTGACTGCTTTTTTCATTTTATGTTCCTCAAGTAACTTAGCCCCTTGGCAAAAATTATAGATTAAATTGAAATATAATATACAACTTAATAGAACCAATAACCTAACATCTAATAGTCCAGAATTAAAGCTTCATTTTTTTAACTCTAAATCCCTACCCTACTATTTAATTACTGAATACTAAATTGTTGCTTAAGGCTAATATATTCAATCACCCGTATTCTTGGTCCGAATTGACTAACCACTCTCGATGAAGCAGCATTAGCAAACTCAGCAGCCCAAGAAAAGTCCTTACCAAGACCAAGTGCATATAAAAAAGAACCTGCAAACATATCACCCGCACCATTCGTATCAACTGCACTTGCAAGAACACCTGGAGTATGAATCATATTGGTTCCATCAAAAACTAGTGACCCGCCTGCGCCTCTCGTAATAGCAAAGGTTTTAGCATATTTCTTTAATTCTTCAGCGGCCGCTTCTACTGTATGTGTTCCAGTAAAACTCCTAGCTTCATCACCATTACAAAAAATTAAATCCACACCATCATCACCAATAATAGTTCTTATGTTATCCGAAAAAACCTCAACAACAAATGGATCAGAAAGGCTCAATGAGGTTTTAACCCCACTCTTCTTTGCATAACTCATAGCATCTCTTGCAACAGCTGTTCTTTCATCATCAGTCACAACATAGCCTTCAATATATAGCCATTCTGAAGATGCTAAAGCCCCTTCATCAACTTCTCGATATGAAAGCTCTAGGCTAGCTCCTAAATAAGTGTTCATTGTTCGCTCTGCATCAGGACTAATCATTACTAAGCATTTACCTGTAACACCACTAGAAGGGTCAACTTGATGGAAATCCACACCAGCACGATTTAAATCTTTAACAAAAAAAATACCCTCGTCATCATCTGCAACTTTGCCAGAAAAGAAAGCTGAAGATCCAAATCTACTTGCTGCTACTACTGAGTTGCATGCAGACCCTCCACAACTCCTTTTAACAGCTACGCGCTGACTGGTCAGCTCATCCATTAAGTATTTTTGTCGTTTTTCGTCAACAAGAGTCATCAAACCTTTACCAATAGCATTTTCACTTAAAAATGAATCACTTACAATAACTTCAGTATCAACTATTGCAGCGCCGATTCCATAAATACCATATTTTTTCATAAATTTAAATTCCTAATCTTCTATTAAATTAATTAATACTTTTAGACTCTTAGCACCTCAGGCACTGGAAAATTTACAGACTCTCTAGCGCCGCTTACTTCAATAATTTCACTACCACCATTCATCATCAGATAAGACACTACTGCCTGAACTAGAACCTCTGGAGCTGATGCACCAGCTGTAACTCCAATAGATGTAATACCATTTAACCAATCATTTTCAATGTCAGTTGCTCCATCAATTAAATAAGCTGGCTTACCTGCATTTTCTGCAATCTCTTTAAGCCGGTTCGAGTTAGAAGAGTTTTTTGAACCAATAACAAGAAGTATTTCTGAGTTTTTAATCATAGACTTGACTGAGTCCTGGCGATTTTGAGTTGCATAACAAATATCACTTTTATTAGGTGCTTGAATTTTTGGAAATTTAGCTTTAAGAGAGTCAACAATCTCTTGAGTATCATCAACTGACAAAGTAGTCTGCGTTGTATAGGAAATATCCAAATCTTCAGACAGTTCTAGGTCTTTAATATCTTTAATTGACTCAACTAAAGTAATACTTCTAGATGAATCTGACTGTCCTAAGGTTCCCTCAACCTCTGGATGACCACCATGGCCAATCAAAATAACTTGATGATTTTGTTTTTGGCGCCTGATGACTTCTTTATGTACTTTCGTTACTAAAGGACAAGTTGCATCATAAATAATATCTGAAATCTCAGTAGCTTCTTTTCTTACGGCTTGTGATACTCCGTGCGCACTAAAAATTACAACGCTTCCTTTGGGAACTTCATCAATCTCATCAACAAAAATTGCGCCTTTCTTTTTTAGGTTACTCACAACAAATTTATTATGAACAACCTCATGACGAACATAAATCGGTGCGCCATGTTTTTCAATAGCGCGCTCGACTATCTCTATAGCACGATCAACACCAGCACAAAAACCTCTTGGATTGGCCAAAAATATCTTCAAAATTTACCCCATTGATTCACGAAACAAATATTACTATTATTTTTAGTTATTGAGGTGAAGTGCGGAAAGGATCTGAAAAACTTTTTGACGTAAGTCTGACCTGTGCACTATCATATCAATAGCGCCCTTCTCAAGTAAAAATTCACTTCTTTGAAATCCTTCTGGCAACTCTTCTCGAACCGTTTGTTCAACAACTCTGGCTCCTGCAAAACCTATCCTTGCATTGGGCTCAGCAATCTGAATATCGCCTAGCATTGCTAAGCTAGCTGAAACGCCACCCATAGTTGGATCAGTTAAGACTGAGATGAATGGGATTTTGTTATCAGCTAATAATTTAACAGCAAGCGAAGTTTTTGACATTTGCATTAAAGAAAAAAGGCCTTCCTGCATTCTTGCGCCGCCACTTGCAGAAAAGCAAACTAAAGGATGTCGGTTTTCAATAGCAATATTTGCAGCTCTGACAAATTTCTCACCAACAACTGACCCCATTGATCCACCCATAAAACTAAAATCAAAAGCTGCAACTACAATTGGCATCCCCTTTAATAGTCCACTTTTAACAACTAACGCATCTTTTTCCTTGGTTTTTTTTTGGGCATCCTGGTAACGATCTTTGTATTTTTTTTGATCTTTAAACTTAAGTGGGTCTACAGATTCAATATTAGCGGCAATCTCAAGTTGTTGTTCAATATCCAAAAACCCTTCTATACGTTTTCTAGCAGATATTCTTAAATGATGGTCACACTTTGGACAAACATAATGAAGACGCTCAAGCTCCTCTTGATAAAGAACTCGTCTACACTCTGGGCACTTACTCCAAATCCCTTCTGGAATATTTTTTTTCGTATTTATGCCAATAGATGGCATAATTTTTTCTAACCAGCTCATAGTATTTGTAAATTAATTAATTGCATTTGAAATTTCCTTTGCCAGATTCCCAACCTTCGTAATCATTGTATCTTTATCACTGGACAATTCTTCAATAATTGAAACTAGCGCACTACCAACAATTACTGCGTCAGCATTCTCACCAACTTGTTTCGCAACTTCAGCGTTACTTATTCCAAAACCAACTCCCACTGGTAATTTAAAATAATTTCTCATTCTTTCTAAATGATGATTAACTGATTCAACATCGAGATTTCCCGCTCCTGTTACGCCCTTCAATGAAACAAAATATATATAGCCAGTTGCCATTTCTGCAATATATTGTAAACGCTCATCTGTCGTAGTAGGGGCAACTAAAAAGATAAGATCAATATCGAGCTTATCAAGCTCTTCCTTAAGATCATGGACCTCTTCTGGAGGCATATCAACAACCAAAATTCCGTCTACTCCAGCTTCATGAGCTCTCAGGGCAAATTCTTTATAGCCAAACACCTCAATTGGATTTGTATAGCCCATTAAGACAATACCAGTAGACTGGTTATGCTCTCTAAACCTCTCAACTATTGCAAAAACATCATGCAAGTTAACGCCGTCTGCTACCGCCCTCTCATGTGATTTTGCAATTACAGGCCCATCAGCCATTGGATCTGAAAAAGGCATTCCTAACTCAATAATATCTGCACCACTATCAGCCAAAGTAAAAACCAATGCCTCTGAATTATCCAGGCCACTATCACCAGCAGTGATGAATGGAATAAAGGCAGTCTTGTCCTTAGCTTCGAGTTGTTTGAAAATATTTAAGATTCGTGACATAATTATTAATACTATTTTTTAATTAAATTTTAACATAGACAAAGTTAAACTCAATTTAATGTCTATATTATTAGGGTTATTAAGTTTTGGAAGAGTATGAGTGAACTGCATCCACTAAAACTTTCATACTTTCTGGGTTAACATCAGGAGTAATCCCATGCCCAAGATTAAACACATGTCCAGTTTGCCCCTTAAATTGATCAAGAACTTTGAAAGCTTCAGCCTTGATTACATCAGGTGATGCATAAAGCACAGATGGATCAAGGTTACCTTGTATTGCTACTTTTGAACCCACTCTCCTTTCCGCCTCACCAAGCTCAATTGTCCAGTCAATGCCCACTGCATCACATCCAGTTGCAGCAATTTGCTCAAGCCATGCCGCCCCGCCTTTAGTGAAAAGTGTCACCGGAATAATCCTACCTTGATAACTACGGTGAACCCCTTCCACAATTTTTGACATGTACCTTAATGAAAAATTTTCATAACTACCTTGACTGAGAAGCCCACCCCACGTATCAAAAATCATTACTGAATCTGCTCCAGCTTCAATTTGAGAATTTAGATAGTCTATAACAGTATCAGCAAGAACATCAAGAAGCTGGTGCATGTGCTTTGGGTTTTCATACATCAAGGCCTTTACCCTTGAAAAAGTTTTACTAGTGCCGCCCTCAACCATATATGTTGCTAATGTCCATGGACTTCCCGTAAAACCTATTAATGGAACTTTACCTTTAAGGTTTTTCTTGATTACAGAAACTGCTTCACTAACATAATTAAGCTCAGCTCCAACATCTGGCTTCGTTAAGTTTTCAATGCTGCTGAGCGTGTGAAGAGGATTAGTAAATTTTGGCCCCTCTCCCTCAACAAAATAAAGCCCCAAACCCATAGCATCAGGAATCGTTAATATGTCAGAAAAAAGAATTGCCGCATCAAGGTCAAATCGCTCAAGGGGCTGAAGAGTAACCTCACATGCAAGGTCGCTTGACTTACATAAAGTTAAAAAATCACCAGCTATTTTTCTAGTAGCGCGATACTCTGGCAAGTACCTACCTGCTTGCCTCATCACCCAAATTGGAGTACGTGATACTTCTTTTTTTAGTAACGCATTAATGTAGTCAAATGCCATTATTTTTTCTCAGTAAAAGGTTGATTATAATCATTATAGAGATTTATTTTGCTTTGCTTCTGACACAAAAAAAGCCACATTTGTGGCCTTTAGAGTGAATCAATTAGAATTTAACGCTTGAATGCACCGTAACGTGACTTAAACTTCTCAACACGTCCAGCAGTATCCATAATTTTTTGCTTGCCTGTATAAAAAGGGTGACAACTTGAACAAACATCAAGATGAAGTTCGTCTTTACCCGAAGTTGAGCGCGTTTCAAATGAATTGCCACAACTGCACACAACTTTAATAGTATCGTAAGAAGGATGAATGTCTGTTTGCATAACTTTATATCTTCAAATTTAAAAGAACGTGAATTATATACTATCTCTCTGCGGGGGTAAATGTTTTAACACTTAATGCATGAAGCTCACCGCTCTTTATCTCTTCTTTAACAACCGCTAATACTGCTCTTTGCCTTTGCAATAAAGATAGTCCTTCAAAAATAGGTGAAACAATTACTGCAGAGCAATTACAACCATCGCCTTCCATAGTGACTTCAGACTGATCTATTCCTAGTTCAAGTTTTTTCTGGACTTCTTCTAAAGTCATAATGAACGTCTACTTATAGTTTTATTATTTAACATTTTACTAAACTTCATTAGATCATGACGAGCCAAAAATACCTTTTAACATAAAGAAAAATAAAATCGACATTATGGCGCCAGCTGGAAGCGTAATAATCCAAGACAGAAAAATTCGGTTAATCACTCTCAAGTTAAGTGAGGCAAGGCCTCTTGCAATACCCACACCAAGTACAGCGCCCACTAATACCTGCGTAGTAGAGACAGGAAGTCCTGTATAAGATGCAAAAACAACAGTTGTAGCAGCAGCAAGTTCAGCAGCAAAACCACGGCTAGGCGTAAGTTCTGTAATGCTTTTACCAATTGTCTTCATTACCCTGTATCCAAAAGTTGTCAGACCAAAGACAATACCTCCACCTCCGACTAGTAAAATCCATGAAGGCAAGACACTCTTAGAGACTATCTCCCCCCCTGATTCAACAATACTATAGACTGCGGCTAAAGGGCCAATTGCGTTTGCAACATCATTCGATCCATGTGCAAATGCCATTGCGCATGCAGTTATGATCATTAATCCACCAAATAACTTCTCCATATTTGCATATGAAAAGTCACTGTCATCTTCAGGATTTATCTTAATACGCCTAATAATAATAGCAGCGAGAATAGCAGCTAATATTCCCACTATAGTTGCTATCATCATGCTGGTAGGCAGGTCTTTACCAAGATGCTTTAGGGCTTCAACGTGTTTAAGCCCCTTAAGCAGTGTCACTAAAGAAATAATAAAGCCAACAAAAAATACATAAAAAGGGAGGTATTTTTTAGCATTCTCAAGAGGTTTCTCAGTATCAATAATGTTACTTTGCAAGCTCTTAAAAATTACAATCGCTAAGGTTCCAGCAATAACTGGAGAAACTACCCAGCTTGCTATAATTGCATAGACCTTACCCCAAGCTACAGCGTCAACGCCCACTCCTACAGCACCAAACCCTACAATCGCTCCTACAATAGAATGTGTTGTTGAAACTGGCCAACCAAGAGAAGATGCAATAAGTAACCAGGTAGCTGCGGCTAAAAGTGAAGCAAGCATTCCGTACACCAGTAATTCTGGGTTAGATACAAATGATCCAGAATCAAGGATGCCTTTTCGAACCGTTGCCGTAACCTCACCACCTGCAAGAACTGCCCCTGCAAATTCAAATATAATTGCAATAACTACCGCTTGCTTAAATGTAATTGCGCCTGAACCTACCGATGTTCCCATTGCGTTGGCAACATCATTAGCACCTATACCCCAAGCCATAAACAAACCAAAACCAATACCCAGCATGATAAGAATATCACTATTTTGTATAATAATTTCCATGAAGAGCTCCGGTTACTTTGTTAACATTACTTCAAAACGTGATCCCACCTTTTGGGCAGCATCAGCGGTCTCGCCAAGCCACTCAATAGCTCGGTAATAAAACATCACATCTACAGGAGGTAAGTTTGATTCAAGCAAAAATAGTTTGTTACGGATATCATTTTGCGCTGTATCAGTATCATGCTCTAGGACATTGATTTTTTTGACCATCTCAGCAACAATTTTACGTTCCCGAGAACTAAATGCTGTTTCAAGCAACTCGTCAAGTTCATTAATCGCAACCAATGCCGCCCCTGAAGTCTTAATACAAAGTTCAGCAAGATTTATGAAATCCTCTGCAAACTCTTTAGGAAAAACCATATGACGTGTCATCATCAAGCCTGCAAGATCCTTAGTAATGTTAGCAATAGAGTCTTGGATTAAGAGAACATCAAGCAAATCTCTACGAGAGAAGGGCATCATAAAAGTACTTGGCAAGTTCATTCTTAGTTTTTTCTTTAACTGATCAGCTTTTTTCTCTTTATTGCCAATTGAAACTTGAGCCTCTTGCGCCTTCTCCCAGTCCTCAGATTTAGCGGCTTTAGCAAAAACTCCAAACTCTTTGATACATGAATGAACCTGCTTCATGTGTTTTTGCAAAGGGCTGATTGGCGACTTTCCAAATAAACTAGTAATATTGCCTGATTTAGTCATAACTACCTATCTCCATAAAAGAATTATTTAATATTACTTATCACTGCCTCTAAAAAAAGTAGATTTTATATAAAAATTAAAAAAAAGGTCATTACTTTAAAAAACATTTTACCAGTGGAATTAGTTTCGCTTTGACCTGCTTATAACACGCCTCAAATTCTTCAAAATCCTGACCATCTGGATCATCAAAGCCTATATGAACTAGCTCTGTTTTTCCTGGAAATATAGGGCAAGTTTGACTTGCATTATCACAAACTGTAATGACTAGGTCAAAGTCAATGTGCAAGAGTGTCTCCAGTCTTTTAGAGTGGTACTCATCCTTCCATATATTCTTGATTTCTAATATTTTTTTTGCATTCGGATTTACTAAGCCGCTGGCAGATACGCCACTCGAATAAGCTTCAATTCGCTCACCAAGCTTACTATTGATTAGCGCTTCCGCAATAATACTTCGACAGCTATTACCCGTACATAAAACCAACACTTTTTTCATGGTTACTAATTAAGAGTCGGATTGAAAAAGCTTTAAAAATATTTGCGCAGCAATTACAGCGCCAATGATAGTCGCTCCTATATAAACCCACAAGTGCTCATAATTACCGCTCATCACTGCAGGCCCAATACTTCGAGCTGGATTCATACTGCCTCCCGTTATGGGCCCTGCAAACATTGCCTCAAGACCTACCGTTAGGCCAATAGCAAGTCCCGCAAAATCTTTTGTAGCTTTCCCATGAACCGCAGAAGAGCAGATAACAATCATTAATATAAAAGTCAAAATCAATTCAAACCCAAAGGCTTGAGTTACTGAGCCGTAAGGAAGGGTCGCGCCAAGGTAGCTCACCTCGGACATGGTAACAAAGTTCTCATTAAGTAAAAAATATAGGCTTGCACTTGCAGCTATCGCGCCCAAAATCTGAGCGCCAATATATGGAATAACCTTCTTACTATCAAATTCCCCTATTGACCAAAAAGCTATCGTCACAGCAGGATTAAAATGAGCGCCAGATAAATGGGCAAAGCTATAAATTAGTGCCACTACGACAAAGCCAAATGTGAGCGCTATACCAACATGACCAAGAGCTCCAGTAATATCATTAATCATCACGGCGCCAGTTCCAGCAAAGACCAGTATGTAAGCTCCGATTAACTCCGCAAGTAATTTTTTACGCATTTTCACTTAGCTTAATTTCTAAAGTGTAACATTATACAAACTATTTTTTTCTATCCAACACTTTACTTTTAATGCCAAACCAATCAACTAATAATGAAATCAATGTAATCATTTTAGCTGCAGGTCAAGGCACAAGAATGAACTCAAGTGTATCCAAAGTGCTTCATGAAGTTGGTAATAAGACTTTAATCCAGCATGTCATTGATGCGGCCAAACCCTTGGCAAACTCAATTAATGTAATCATTGGCCATAACTCAGAATCAGTAAAAAAATCAACACAGCATAGTTTAATTAAATGGGTTTTACAAAAAAATCAACTTGGAACTGGGCATGCAGTTATGCAGGCAATCCCTAATATTAAAAAAGATTCCATGTGTCTTATTCTGTATGGTGATGTTCCTTTAATTCAAACCCAAACATTATTAAAGTTGCTGGAAAAAGCAAATAAGACTGGCTTTTCTCTTTTAACAGTAATTCAGAATGACCCTTCAGGTTATGGCAGAATAATAAGAGACTCTTCAAAATCTATTCAGGCAATTATTGAGCATAAAGATGCCAATACTGAAGAACTTGAAATTGATGAAATCAATACTGGGATTATGGCTATTACTGGAGCCTTATTAATTAAGTACTTAAACCAACTTGAGCCAAATAATTCGCAAGGCGAACTATATCTCACTGATATTGTTGAAAAAGCAGTCAAAGATAATGTTACTATTGCTTCATTTATTTGTGAAAATTCAGCAGAAGTAATGGGTATAAATGATAAAAATAACTTAGCCGAGGCTGAAAGGGCTCACCAGTTAAAAAATGCTGAAGAGCTAATGAAGAACGGTCTCACTATTAAAGATCCTAGTCGGTTTGATTGTCGGGGTAATTTAACTTTTGGAAATGACTGTATTATCGATGTAAATGTTGTTTTTGAAGGTCAAGTTAGTTTAGGAAAAAATGTTCTAATTTCGCCAAACTGCATTATAAAAAACTCTAAAATCGGTGATAATGCTCACATCATGCCAAATTCAATGGTTGAAGACTCTGTTATTGGAAGTCACACTAGTATTGGGCCTTTTGCCCGCATTCGCCCTGAAACTCAAATAGGTAGTCATGCAAAGATTGGCAATTTTGTTGAAGTAAAAAAATCAACAATTGATGACAACACAAAGGTATCCCATTTAAGTTACATCGGCGATAGTCAAATTGGAAAGGGTGTCAATATAGGTGCTGGAGTTATAACGTGCAACTATGATGGTGTAAATAAAAATCAAACAACAATTGGGGATGGCGCATTTATAGGCTCAAATAGTCAATTAATTGCCCCCGTCTCAATCGGAAAAAATGCAACCATTGGAGCGGGCTCAACTATCACTCAAGATGCCCCCGATGATAAGCTTACCTTGAGTCGCAATAAACAATCAACAATGAGCAAATGGAAGCGGCCTCAGAAGAAATAAATTTTTTCTACCTCACAGGATAACTGCTCAATGTTAAATCTTCCTAAGAATGTCTGGATATTAACTGCCTGTCTATCCCTCTTTATGTCCCTTAGTGTTTTTATGGTATTTGTCGCGGGCATTATTGGAAGTACCCTTGCACCTTTAAAAAGCCTAGCAACCTTGCCTGTAGCAACTATTGTAGTAGGAACTGCATTCAGTGTTATTCCAGCAATTCGGCTCATGTCAATTTTTGGCCGTAAAAAAGTTTTTTTGAGCTCTTGCATTTACACCATAGTTCTAATCATTCTCTGCATTTTCTCAATCACCAATAAATCATTTTATTTATTTTGTTTTGCATCTTTCTGTTTAGGTGGAACAGTTGCCGTTATGCAGCAATTTAGGTTTGCAGCAATTGAAAGTGTGGAGCCTGAACAAAGACCAAAAGCAACTGCAATTGTTCTTCTAGGTGGGCTAATTTCTGCTTTTCTTGGCACTGAAATTGCAACTTTAGGTAAAGATTTCTTTGACGTAGATTTTGTTGGATCTTTCATCATGCTTTCTCTTTTATTTATTACTGCATTTATATTAATGTGCTTCTTTAAGCCAGCTGAGAAGTTTAAGCAGCAAATCGATAATTCTAATAGATCATTGATTGAAATTATTAAGCAAGGTTCTTTTATAGTTGCAGTTAGTGCTGCAACAACGGGTTTTGTTGTGATGAGTTTTATCATGACTGCAACCCCTGTCAGCATGCACATAATGGATGGCTTTTCACTTCATCATACAAAATCGGTCTTACAAGCTCACGTCATTGCAATGTTTCTTCCGTCACTATTTACAGCGCACATTGTTAAATATCTAGGGCTTACTCGGATGATGCTCCTTGGCGTTATATTTTTCTTTGCATCTGTCTTCATTGCATTCAGTAGTCATGCTCTTAGCAGTTACTGGTGGTCTTTAGTTTTTCTTGGTCTTGGATGGAACTTCCTATTTATAGGAGGAACAAACCTTCTCCCAACATCCTACAGTGAAAATGAAAAATTTAAAGTTCAGTCAATCAATGATTTTTTAGTTTTTGGCCTTCAGGCTTTGGCAGCACTCTCAGCAGGCTGGTTTGTTTTTAATTTTAGCTGGGAGGTAGTTCTTTTATCAGTCATTCCATTATTATTTTTTCAATTATTTATTCTGTTATGGTGGTTTAAAAATAATAATTAATAATTGTTGATTATTTTGTAATAAAATTCTTTAAAACTCTATCGGATCGAATGATGTTGAAAGTCTCACCGCTAACTCCTTCAATTGGAGCAATAATCTCAAAGGTCTCACTAAATAAGGATTTAAATATTGGAGTCATTGAGCAAATATACAGCGCACTCATAAAGCATCAAGTTGTTTTTTTTAGAGACCAGAATATTTCCCCAGAAACTCACCTAAAATTAGCAGAGAGTTTTGGCGAAATTGATCCAGGTCACCCTGTCTACCCTCATGTTGAAGGGCATCAAAGCATTGTTCTACTTAAAAATGATGCAAATAATAGGCCAGATACAAATGACTGGCATAAAGATCTTACTTTTAAAGAAAATCCTCCCTTTGCAAGCATATTACATGGCGTTAAGGTTCCTAAGGTTGGAGGTGACACGCTTTGGGCCAGTATGAGTGCTGCATATGATCAGCTTCCAAATGGATGGAAAGATCACCTAAAAGAACTTGAAGCGATTCATGATATGGGTACGTTTAGAAATGACTTTTACAAAGAAGGTGGTATCGATTCGGTTAATAATGCTCTAAAGAAGGTTGGCTCAGCGGTTCATAAAGTTATTGAAACTCACCCAATTTCAGGTCTCAAATATTTAAATGTAAACCAATCCTTTACTCGCAATATTATCAATGAAAGTCAAGGTCCAAGTGATCATATACTGCAATTTTTATTTCAGCATATTTCAAAACCTGAATTCCAAGTTAGATTTCACTGGGAAGATAATTCAGTTGCTATTTGGGATAATCGCATTACTCAACATTATGCAGTTTTTGACTACTTGTCAGAATCAAGACACATGCAGCGAGTTACAGTTGTAAACGATAAAAGGGATAAGTCTTAAGTACTAACCAAGAAGGTTGAAACCTTGCTTTAGATCCTCAATTAACTCACTTGAATCTTCAAGCCCAATGCTGAGTCGAACTAGATGTTTTCCATCGTGAACCCATTCTCCATCTCGCTTGTATGGCCTTGCAGTTAAGAGGCTTTTATAACCTCCCCAACTAAAGCCAAGGGCAAATATTTCAAGTGAATTTGCAAATAATGCAATTTTTTCATCTGAATATGACTTTTTGAATGTGAAAGCAAATAACCCTGACGCGCCACTAAAATCTCTCTTCCATAAGTCATGCTGAGGGTGCGACTCAATGCCAGGATGAATTACAGTCTCAATAATATCATTCTTATCAAGCCATCTAGCAACTTCAAAGGCTGATTTTTGGTGTGCCTCTAGACGAACCTTTAGTGATCTCAAACCCCTCAAAGCCTGATAACAATCCTGTGGATTAGCGTAATTCTCAACAGTTTCAAAATATTTCGAAAACTCATCCGCATATTTTTGGTTAACTGTTGCGCAGCCCAACAAGATATCAGAGTGGCCACAAATATACTTAGTTACAGATTGAATGGTAATATCAATACCAAGGTCTAAAGGCTTTAAGAAAAGAGGTGTAGCCCATGAATTATCTAAAATTGATAGTACGTTAGCTTTTTTTGCCTCTTTAACAATTGCAGAAATATCTTGTATTTCAAATGTATTAGAGCCAGGTGACTCTAAAAAAATTAATTTCGTTTTGTCATTAATATAGTGCCTGATTTCAGCACCTATATTGGACTCTATGTGCGTTATCTTTACATTATATTTTTCAAGAATATTATGGCAAAAGCTTGCAGTAGGACTATAAACATTGTCACACAATAAAACCTCATCCCCACTTTTAGTAAAGGCCATTAGTGTGTTTGTAATAGCACTGATACCAGAAGGAAATGCATAAGAAGCGTGGCCATTTTCAAGCTTACACATTGCTTCTTCAAAGGCTTTCTGAGTCGACAAACCATGCGTTCCGTAGTCAACACCAGGATAATTATGATCCATTGCTAACTGCATATCTTCAAAATGATTAAACAGAACTGTTGAGCCACTCTGCACATCAGGATTAATGGTTCTTATCTTTCTATCACCATATTTCTGAGTGTAATCAATCCAACCAACGATATCATTTTTCTTAGTCATATATTTATAGGTTTAACAAATTGGAAATCATCATAAGTACAATTAAGGCATTTGTCCAGCAATTTTTCAATACAAAAAAAATTAAATTATTATCAACTGACTTGCAGCTGGACAGTAAAGAGCAGCCTTGGAAGGAAGTTTAAAAAAATCATCAAGAACTTCTTGATATATTTTGATTTGTTTTTGGTGTGAGTGTTTTTGCCGCCCAATAAATGAGCTCATAGATTCACCATCGTTAGGCGACGCCGTCTTGAAATCTATAATCCATAAAGTGTCGTCTTCAATAAACAATCGATCAATTATTACTGTTTTACTTGCATTACTATATTCGGCTTCGACTTCGGTAGAGTCTCGATATTTAAATAGCCATTCAAAATCTTTATCGCGCTTTGTATTGAGAAGCAAAAGAGAGGCAGCTTTAGAATATGATTGAATTAGTTTTGTCGGTAATCCAAACTCCTTAAATCTTACCTCAATGCTTTCAAATGATGGCTCAAATAAACAATGCTCTAGAAAGTAATGAACTGTCGAACCCAATACACTTTGATAAATTAGATCAATATTGTTGGGCATATTTTTTGATTGTATAACATCATTAATGACTCTACTAGAAAGAGCTGGGAGCATCTTATTACGCTGAAATTTTGGCAAAGAAGTCTCTACTGGAATTATTGCATCTTGAATTGGAATGTCATCAATAAATTGCTGAAAATAATTACTTAAAAATGATAGCAATGAGCCACTGACAGCTCTACCAGTTTTTGAAACGCTACCTAACAAATGAATCTTATCTTTTGCTCGGCTCATCGCAACATACAGCAATCTCATTAATTCAAAGTGTGTCTGTTGTTTTTGTAAATACTGCAAATAAAGGTAAGTTTTACTCTCAGAGTCTTCATAAGAAGATTTTATAGGTGCCAGCAAGATATTATTATTTGAGAACTCTTGAATTTGTATTAAGGGTAGTGAGTCATTTTTTCCTTTTTTACCAAGGCCAGGAATAATTACAGTATCAAACTCCAAGCCTTTAGCCTGATGAATTGTCATTAACTTAACAGAGGCAGGTTGGGTGGGAGCATATAAATCTTTAATCATCAATTCAATTGTCTTGATATCTAAACTTTGGTTTAGTTCGCAATGATTTAGTAATGAAAGAAATTGAGATCTAATACTTTTTTCTTGCTCATTTAATTCAATCTCAGTACATAGCTGACTTAAGGCATAAGAAAAACGCTCTACAAAAGAGAACTTACCTTCACTATAAATAGCCTCTTCAGTAGCTAGGAATAAATGCCTAGAGCGTAAAGCCCCGTCATCACTCAAATCTTTCACTATATCAGCATCTATTAACTGGCTAAAAATTGTCTGATCGATTGAATCGCTATAAACCAATAAATCTTCTAACTTTAGGCCACACCATGGAGCTCTGAGAATAGAAAGCCAAGCTAAACGATCTGCCAAACTAAGCATTGCTCTAGCTAAACTTAGCAAGTCTCTGGTAAAAAGATTAGACCTTAATGGCTCAGTTTTTAAGGCTTCAAAATTAATACTACTTTCCTGAAGCAATATTGTAATGGCATTTAGATGAGATCTAGATCTTACAAGGACTGCAATCTCTTGATTTGGATTATTTGAAATAGATTTTTTAATAATACTTACCACCATCTCAGCTTCTTCAGAATCCTGATCTACGCTAAATGGATAAAAAGTGACCGCATCAATTTGCTCAACTTGAGAAGCAGGGCTAGATTCAGAATAATGAATAGCACCCAACAATAAATTATCTTGGTTTGGAAATATTTGAGAAAAAATCTTATTATTTTGCTCAACAATACTTTTATTTGACCTAAAGTTAGCGCTTAATGCTAGTGACTTAATTTTAAGACTACCTATACCACCTTTCATGACTTCAAGGAAAATTCCAACTTGAGATTCACGAAATTTATAAATTGATTGCATTGGATCACCCACAAAAAAGATTGACTTTCCATCTCCCTCTTGCCAGCTATCAATAAGCTTTTCAATTAAGCTTAATTGAGAATAGGAAGTGTCTTGAAACTCATCAACTAGTAAATGCTTAATTTGATAGTCTAACAATAGCGCAATATCACTTACTTCATCACGACTATCAAGTGCATGAATAGCTTGCATACCAACTTCTGAAAAATCTTGCAAACCTTTTTCTTTAAAAATTACCTTCAACTCTGCAACACTTAACTTTAAGACTTGTGCAATATCATTGATACTTTTACTCGTTGATTCTGGAAAATACGCACTTGGTAAGTTAGATAAATTATTAAGTATTTTTTTGAATTCAACTTCAGAGTCAAAACTCTCTAATATTTCTTTAAATATCAGCTTTTCTTCCTTAAGTTCAGCTGGAAATCCAATATTAGCATCAATTTTCTTTCTCCAGTTCCCGGTACTTTTTGTTAAAAGTAACTCAGAAATAGTTTGCCAATCACTCAAATCTTCGATAGTTGAGCCTGGTAACTTTTTAATCTTAGAAACATCATGCCTGGTACTAACTTCTAATAAATTAAAAAAAGATTTATCAAGCAAGCCAGATGCTGTTCTTCTTAAGGCTTCAAGATATTCAACAATTAATTCTTGCGCTAGAATTTCTAATAAATTAATATCAAGAGCACCCTCAATATATAGTTTTGGTAGCCACTGCTCTCGCTTTGAGAGCATCTGAACTATGAGCCGATAGAACCTATCAACATGGTTATCAAGGTACAACAAAACAGATGCGATGCTAGCTTGATACTCACTCTCCTCAATTAGTAGAAGAGTATTTTCTGCTGCCTCTTGATAAATTTGCTCATACTCATAAGTATTAATCATTGTTTGAGGTGGGATTAATTGATCAATAGATGGGTACCTTGAGACAATTAAACTTGACAGCGAATCAATAGTAATTATTTTTATTCGAGAGGGGTGATTCAGTAAATCCCAATCTTTCAGACTTGATTGCTCTAACACTTTATTGGCAAGATCAAAGGTTTTGAGCTTGTGTGGCTCTTCAGGCGGGTGCAATCTTGCTCGATTAAGCGAGCTAATTATTCTATGCTTTAACTCATCCACCGCTCTGTTGGTAAATGTCATAACTAAAATATTTTCTGGCACATCTGCAGAGCTAAGTAATTTTAAATAACGTTGGGTTATAAGTTCAGTTTTTCCTGAGCCAGCAGGAGCTTGAACAATGAAAGAATCACCTATATTTAGTGCTTGATCTCTTTGCCTCTGATCATTCACATTGACTCTGGCGAACTAACCCCTAGAATAGTTAGCCCATTAATGAGAACTTGTTTCGTTGCGTGGATCACTGTCAACCTAGCCTGGGTAAGATCTTGATCATCCAGTATAAAAGGACAGGCATTGTAGTAACTGTGAAATTGAGAAGCCAATTCACGTAAATAGTAAGCAAGTTGGTGAGGTTCATACTGCACCGCAGCAGACTCTATGACACCTTTATAACGACTTAGCTCTCTTAAAATTGATTTTTCACTTTCTTCTGATAATAATCCTAAATCAGCATCTTGATAATTAAACACTATGCCCTTTTCTTGCGCTTGCTTAAAAACAGAGTTAATTCGAGCATAGGCATATTGAATATAGAAAACTGGGTTCTCGTTTGTCTTTGATTTAGCAAGGTCTAGATCAAAATCCATATGCTGCTCTGACTTTCTAAGGATATAAAAGAAACGTGCGGCATCATTTCCGACCTCACTCCTTAAATCCTCTAGGGTCACAAAAGACCCGCTTCTCGTTGACATTTGTACTTTTTTTCCACCTCTATAAAGGTTTGCAAATTGAACCAAAAGGATTTCTAATTTTTTAGGGTTATGATTAAATGCAGCTACAGAGGCCTTAACTCTGGCAATATAACCATGATGGTCAGCTCCCCAAACATTAATTACTTTATCATAGCCTCGCTCAAATTTTTCAAGGTGGTAGGCAATATCTGAAGCAAAATAAGTATGATTTCCATTATCACGGACTACTACACGATCTTTTTCATCTCCATAATCCGTTGTTTTAAACCATAGGGCGCCGTCCTTTTTATAAACGTGCTTACTGTCTTGAAGTCTTTTAATGCAAGCTTCAGAAAGGCCGTTATCAATCAAAGATTGCTCTGAAAACCACTTTTCAAAGATCACGCCAAAATCAGCTAGATCTTTTTTAATACCACCTAGAATACTTTCAATACCTACTTTAAAAATAGATTTAAAGCCTTCACCCAATAACTCTTTTGACCTTGAAATTAACTCATCAATATGAGACTCTTTGTTTCCTCCTTCGAGCTCATCTTTGCAGATACCTTCAAAAACTAATGCTGATTCTTTATGAAAAGCGTCACTATAAGTCTGCATAATATTACTGGCAATATCATTAATGTACTTTCCTTGATAGCCATTATCAGGAAACCTTATTGTTTCTCCGCAGAGCGCTAAATATCGCAAGAAAATGCTTACAGATAAGATATCCATCTGCCTACCTGCATCATTTACATAGTACTCATTATCAACTTTATAACCAACAGCTCTTAGTAGGTTAGAAACAGTTGCCCCATAAGCGGCCCCTCTTCCATGTCCAACATGAAGAGGCCCTGTTGGGTTCGCTGAAACGTACTCCAAAAGAATATTTTGGCCGGCTCCTATATTAGATGTTCCATACCCATCACCACTTTCAATAATATCGATTATCACTGCAGTACTTGACTTGTCTGACAGAAAGAAGTTAATGAACCCGGGGCCGGCTATTTCTGTTTTTTCAATAAAATCAGCGCCATCTAATTGGTCAATAATAACTTGCGCCAGCTTAAGTGGGCTGGTTTTAGCCTGCTTTGCTAGCATTAGGGCTATATTTGTTGCATAATCACCATGACTTTTATCTTTGGTGTGATCTAGCCGAACTTTTGATGGCATCTCACTAAGCAATCCTTGATCAATTAAATCATGGATGCATTTAGTAAGTAGGTTTTGCAGTTGCTCTTTCATATAATTAATTTGTTATTACTTTTTTGGTTATTAGAACCTATTTTAATTTAACACATCAATAAGTCGATACTCAAATTCTATACTTAAGATTTAGTGAGCCTCTTGCCAGTTTGTTCCAATCCCCACATCAACCTCTAATGGAATACTTAACTTCAAAGTATCTGACATCATAGACCTGACAATTTCACCATACTCTTTAGCTTTATCAGCTCGAAGTTCAAAAACAAGCTCATCATGAACTTGCATGATCATTTTTACTCCATTATTTTCTCTATCAATCCAGGACTGGATATCGAGCATAGCTTTTTTTATAATATCTGCAGAGGAGCCTTGCATTGGCGCATTAATTGCAGTTCTAAGTGCGTGTTGCTGCAACATTTTATTTTTCGAATTAATTTGAGGCAAATATAGCCTCCTGCCTAAAATTGTTTCTACAAATCCCTGCTCTTTAGCTCTTTCTTTAGTTTCGTCCATAAACCTTAAGACGCCAGGATAGTTATCAAAATAACCATCAATATATTGCTTAGCTTCAGTTCTAGAGACATCTATTTGTTTAGCTAAACCAAACGCACTCATACCATAAATTAATCCAAAGTTTATTGCCTTAGCCTTGCGGCGCTGATCTTTAGTAACATTTGAAAGCTCAGTATCAAAAACTTGGGAGGCTGTTGCACTATGAACGTCAACATTATTATTAAAAGCCTCAATTAAGCTCTTGTCCTGTGAAATATGCGCCATTATTCTAAGCTCAATTTGAGAATAATCAGCAGCAAGGATTGCATTATCTTTATTTGCAATGAATGCTGATCTAATCTGAGCACCCCTTTCTGTTCTAATTGGAATATTTTGAAAATTAGGTTTTGAAGAAGAAAGCCTACCGGTTGCAGTTACTGCTTGATGGTAAGAGGTATGAAGCCTTCCAGTCTTTCTGTTAATTTGTTTTGGTAAGGCCTCTAAATAAGTAGAATTTAGTTTTGTTAAAGTACGATAAGCCATTATTAAATCAACTAACGGGTGATCAAGTAATTTTAGAGCTTCTTCATTTGTTGAAGGCTGACCCTTTGCTGTTTTCTTTTTTGGCTCTAGGCCAAAACCCTCTTCACTAAATAAAATTTGCTGAATTTGTTTTGGAGACTCAAGATTAAATTCATCGCCAGCAACCTCATATGCTTCAGTCTGAATTTTCATCATTTCAGCTTTAACCTCAATCTGTTGGTTAAAGAGTGAAGTTTCATCAACAAACGCTCCATTTCTTTCTAATTTCAACATAATTTTTATTAATGGAATCTCTATACTTTTATAAAGCAGCATCACTTTAGGATAATTTTGAAGCTGTGATTCCAAGACATTATTTAACGCATTTGTTACAATGACATCTTCACATGCATAAGGCATTGCTTCAGTAATATCAACCTGGTTAAAGGTTAGTTGTTTTTTTCCACTTCCAGCTACATCTGCATAATGAATTGTTTTGTGCCCCAAATAATGTAAGGCTAAATCATCCATATTATGGCGGCTTGCAACTGAATTCAAACAATAAGATTTCAACATGGTGTCGTCAATAATGCCATTTAGACTAATATCAATATTAGCAAGAACATGGGCATCATATTTTAAGTTTTGACCAACTTTGCCAATAGCTTTATTCTCGAGCAAGGGCTTTAAAGATGCCATTACCTTATGTCTAGCCAACTGAACTGGCGCATCTAAGTAGTCATGGGCAACTGGTAAATAATAACTATCTTTCTCAATAAGAAAAACAAGGCCAACAATCTCAGCCTCCATATAGTTAAGACTATTCGTCTCTAAATCAAATACAAAAGATTCACTATTGGACAGCTTAGTAAGCAATCCAGAAAAGTCTTCATCTGTAAGTATTAGATTTTGAGAATATTCTTTAAGAGCAATACTAGAAACAGGGCTGGGAGTTTCATCAGTCACCTGCTCATCATTTTGAGCAACTTTAGGTGCAGTCTTTTCACCTAATTGCTTAAGCCACATTGAAAAACCATACTCTCTAAAAAGATCTAGTAACTCCTCTTTGTTTTCTCCGGGCTCATCCAATAAGATATTTAAAGGAAGCTTGACATCAAACTTTAGCTGAACTAATTTATAAGAAAGATCCAATATCTCAAAAGATTCCCTTAGTTTTTCACCAACCTTACCGCCAATCTTTTCTGCATTAGCCTTAACGCCTTCAATGCTTTCATAAAGCTCAAGCCACTTTGATGCAGTTTTTGGTCCAACACTAGGCACTCCAGGTATGTTGTCAGCTGAGTCCCCCGTTAATGCTAGTAAATCTAATATTTGGTTCGGATTAACTCCCATTTTCTCTTTAACTTCTTCCTCACCATAGAGCTTACCTTTCATGTCGAGTTGCTTAATATTGCCTCCGATTAATTGGAAAAGGTCTTTGTCGCCACTAGCAATAATTGTTTCAATGCCTTCTTCACGAGCTAGCTTAGATAACGTCGCGATGACATCATCCGCTTCGACCCCCTGCTCACATAAAAAATGAAAGCCCATCGCCTTAACTATTTTATAAAGGGGTTCAATCTGAACAACTAAATCATCCTCTGCTGGGCTTCTGTTGGCTTTGTAGTCAGGAAACATTTCGTGACGAAAATTTGAACCTTTTGCATCAAAAATCATAATAATCTTTGCGTCCTGATACTTCCTTTGTAGATGTTTTATCGCATTTACAACACCAAACATAGCTCCGGTAGGAAAGCCACTTTCATTTGTCAAGTTTTGAGATAGCGTTGAGAAATAGGAGCGAAATAAAAACGCCGAGCCATCTACTAAAATGAGTTGCTGATTCATTCTCAAATTTTACCTCTAAACCAAGTTTTTTTATTGGAAACTACTTGATGAATTTAAACTTTCAAACTTTATATTTTGAGCTTATGCATGAATTGTTAGATAAAATATACTAATGTCAGATGCTCTCATAACTCTAAACAATATTAGCCTTAGTCATAATGGGAAAAATATCCTTGATGATGTCAGTTTTAAACTTCATCCTGGTGAGTTTATTACATTAATAGGTCCTAATGGTGCTGGAAAAAGCTCGTTAATTAAGATTCTTTTAGGTGTTATTAAACAAGATTCTGGAGAAATAATATATAGCGATAATTTAAAATTTGGTTATACGCCTCAATCATTTACAGCAAATCCATACATACCTATATCTGTTATTGATTTTTTGACATTAAATCAAAAATTTGATCGTGAGTTCACGCGTCAAACATGTGAGCTTACTGGTATTGAAGATTTACTTAAAATGCCGCTCAAAAATCTTTCTGGTGGTGAATTGCAAAAAGTCTTACTAACTAGAGCACTTCTAAATAAGCCTAATGTGTTGATTTTGGATGAACCAGCACAAAACCTTGATGTTGATGGGCAAATGCAACTTTATAAATTAATTCAGGATATTCATCAAAAGCAAAACTGTGCTGTACTTATGGTGTCACATGATCTTCATAGGGTAATGAAAGAATCCACTCAAGTTCTGTGCCTTTATCATCATATCTGCTGTGAGGGACTCCCCGAATCCATATTGAAAGATGCTCAATTCAATGACTTGTTTGCTGATCAAATCCATGACTTGATGGCAACTTATGAGCATCATCATAACCACCAGCACGATCATTAGAGAAGTCCAAATGGACTCTAAATGATATAATTAACTTTTTTTTATTATGACAATTATGAAAGATATTATTGAAGCCGCATTTGAAGATCGAGCGCATATCACCCCTGACTCTGCAAGCAATGAAATTAAACAAGCTGTTGATGAGGCAATTCACCTCCTAGACTCAGGCAAAGCTAGAGTTGCAGAGCAAAAAAGTATCGGCAACTGGGAGGTTAATGAATGGCTAAAGAAAGCTGTTTTGCTTTCATTTAGGCTTGCAGATAATGTCCCTATGCAATCTGGCTATACTCAGTACTATGACAAAGTACCATCCAAGTATTCCAATACCTCAGCCCAAGAGTTTCAGGCATCAGGTGTTAGAGTAGTTCCTCCAGCCACTGCAAGGAGAGGTTCTTATATAGCCTCAAATACGGTTTTAATGCCATCTTATGTAAATATTGGTGCATATGTTGATTCAGGAACAATGGTCGATACATGGGCAACTGTAGGTTCTTGTGCACAAATTGGCAAAAATGTTCACCTTTCAGGCGGCGTAGGCATTGGTGGGGTGCTTGAACCTTTACAAGCGAGTCCAACAATCATAGAGGATAACTGCTTTATTGGAGCAAGGTCAGAAGTAGTTGAAGGTGTTATCGTTGAAGAAGGTGCTGTTATATCAATGGGTGTTTATATTGGCCAATCAACTAAAATCTTTAATAGAATGACGGGTGAAGTATCATATGGACGAATACCTGCAGGATCAGTTGTAGTTTCTGGCAACCTTCCATCAGCAGATGGAAGCTATTCACTTTATTGCGCCGTTATAGTTAAACAGGTTGATGCTAAAACAAGGTCTAAGGTTGGAATTAATGAGCTTCTTCGAGGGATTTAACTCAACCTTGTCCAAGTAATAAAAAACCCGCTTAATGGCGGGTTTTTTATTGAGTTAATATGTATTACTTAGTAAAGATTTTGTACAGCAAAGCAACGGCAATTAAACCAACCAAGTTTGCAGCACCAAGTCCAACAATAATATCCGTAAGTCTGGCGATAATATCGCCAGGTAAGAATGCAGCTTGACTTCCAAAAATTATTTGAACAACAACTGCAAGTGCAATAAAACTTACACCTACTTCAGTTAATTTTTTTACCCATCCAATTACATTATCTAACATACTCTCTCTCCATTTGTTTTAAGACAACCAGATTTCCAGCTGATTGATAAACTTTTTATAGTATCAAAATCACTATGTCAAGTTTTCTAGGTGCGTGATGACTAAAAAATTAGCTTTAGCACAATAAAATTAAGTACTTAATAAAATTTCATTCAAATAATAAAAAACCCGCCTTATGGCGGGTTTTTTATTGAGTTAATACGTATTACTTAGAAAAGATCGTGTACAACAATCCTGCTGTAATTAAACCAACTAAGCCAGCACCACCAAGTGCGCCGATCATATCAGTAAGCCTAGCGACAACATCACCAGGTAGGAATGAAGCACTTGAACCAAATATTACTTGAACAACAACTGCTAGTGCTACAAGACCCACACCAGCTTCAGTTAATTTTTTTATCCAACCAGTTACATTACTTAACATATTTTCTCTCCATTTGTTTTTAAAATAATCAACATTCTTGCTGATTGATGGACTTTTTATAGTAACAAAAACAGAGTGTCAAGTTTTCTTGATGAAAAAAAGCCAAAAAATAGGCCAAAATGACGTAATTTTGCTCAAATGTTGCAAAAAAACAACAAAACTTATGACTTGATGATTACCGAAAGAAAAATCCCTAAAAATGCAGTCATACCAATGAAATTATTATTAAGAAATGCCTTAAAATATTCTTCTTTTTGGCGTTTTTTCAGTAGAAATTGATGATAAATCATAAAAAATGAAATAATCACCAAAGAAAAGTCATAAATTAATCCTAAATCGAAAACATTGCCAATTAATATAAGCACAATAATTAATAAAATTTGCAACAAAGTGATAATAATTTGATCGTATTTTGCAAAAAGAATTGCTGTTGACTTTACTCCAATCTTTAAATCTTCATCGCGATCAGCCATCGCATAAAAAGTGTCATAAATCAAAGTCCAAACTAGAGTTGCAATAAAAACTAGCCAAGCAGTTAAAGGAACCACTCCAGTTTGAGCGCTAAAAGCCATAGGTACGCTCATTCCAAATGCAGCGCCTAAAACTAGTTGCGGTAAATTAGTCCAGCGCTTTGTAAAAGGATATAAAGTTGCCAGAAGAACGGCAATCAAAGACAATTTAAGAGTTAAGATATTAGTTTGAAGAACTAAGCCTAATGCAATCAATAATAATAGGCCAAATAATACTAGCGCGGAGTTAGATGAAATTTCTCCAGTAGCAAGAGGCCTTTGCTGAGTTCTTACGATGTGCTTATCAATTTTTCGATCTGCAAAATCATTTATAACGCACCCAGCAGTTCTCATTATAAAAACTCCTGAAGTGAAAATGAACAATATATCTAAATCAGGCCATCCATCTGCACTTAGAAATAAAGCCCAATATGTGGGCCATAAAAGTAGTAATGACCCAATAGGCTTATCAAGCCTCATTAAGCGAATATACGCATTCATAGTTTATTTAAAAATTCTTCAAGATCATTTGGTAATGGGGCCGTTACCTTTTGTATCTCATTAGTAATAGGGTTTGTAAAAACAATTGATTTAGCATGCAAAAAAAGTCGACTCAACCCTTTCTTTTTCATCAATTGATCAAAACTATTATCGCCATACTTATCATCTTGGGCAACTGGATGCCCAGCATGCTTTGCATGGACCCTGATTTGATGTGTCCTTCCAGTTTCTATAACAACTTCAACTAAAGAGGCACTTTCATCATCCATAAGGAAATTTTTAATAGGGTGGAAATGACTTACTGAGTCTTTTCCTTTCGAATCAATAACACTATTCCTTGAGTTTTGATAAATTGGCGCATCAATAGTATGCTTTTTCTTACTCCAGCTATTTTTAACAAGTGCAATATAACGCTTTTCCACTTGATGATGAGCTAGCTGTTCATGAAATGATTTTAAGACTGACCGTTTTTTTGCAAGAATCAAACACCCTGATGTTCCTCTATCAAGTCGATGGACAAGTTCAATAGGTTCTTTATATTGACTTTTAAGTGCTTCAATAATTCCAATAGTAACGCCACTTCCCCCATGAACTGCCATTCCATGCGTCTTATTAAGCACTAATAAGCCTTTATCCTCATAAAGAATTGAGGAATTAAGCAACTTAAGCAGTCCATCAGATGGCTTAATATCCTTTTCAGTGGAGGTTCTAATAGGTGGAATTCGAATAATATCTTCAGAAACAAGCTTATAGTCGGCTTTCTTTCTGCCTTTATTAACGCGGACTTCGCCTTTTCTGATAATGCGATAAATGCGAGACTTTGGGACACCTTTAAGCTGCTTAATTAGATAATTATCAAGGCGCTGTCCAATTGAAAATTCATCAACAGTTATGAAGCTTGGGGCATCATGAGTAGTCATAATGTCACGAAAAAAATAGCCGATTAAAATTATCAGTGGTGACTTTAGCAATCTCAGAAATACTCGTATTACGAATTTCTGCAAGTTTTTCTGCTACATAGTATGTATAGGCTGGGCTGTTAGGCCTTCCTCTATTAGGAACAGGGGTTAAATATGGCGAGTCTGTTTCAACCAGAAGACGCTCAGCAGGTATTTTTTTTGCTACATCACGCAAAGATTGAGCACTTTTAAACGTCAAAATACCCGAAAAAGAAATATAATATCCAAGATCCAATGCCGCCTTGGCAGTTTCCCAATCCTCAGAAAAGCAATGCATAACAGCTGACTCAGCCTTCTCTTCAGAGAGAATTTTGATAGTATCAGATTTAGCTTCTCTGGTATGAATAATCAGAGGTTTACCCGAAATATTGGACGCCTTAATATGCCTACGGAAGCGATCTCTTTGCCAATCAGCCTGATTCTCCTTGACATGAAAATAATCCAAACCAGTCTCGCCAATTGCAATGATTCTATCACTTTTTGCATATTCAAGTAACTCTTCTGTAGTTGGGTCTTTACAATTAGTTTCTGTTGGATGCACGCCAACTGACGAATATATATTAGAGTGTGCTAATGCAAGATCGTGAACTTGATCAAAATGCTCCAAATCAATACAGACGCATAGAAATTTCTTTACAGAGAGCTCACTGGCATGTTTGAGCATTGAATTAATACTTCCTCCAAAAGCATCTAAGTCAACTCGGTCTATGTGGCAATGAGAGTCTATTATTTCCATAAATAAAAATTATAGCTGAATTTCTAAAAGTGAACGATTATCTGAAACAAATGGAACTTTTAAAATATGCACTTTTGCCTTCATTTTTTGAATAGTTTCTTCATCAATATTGTCACCTTTCATCATTAAGTAGCGACCATCATCCGCTATTAAATGTTTCACTTTTTCAATAGTACTCGCAACATCTGAAAATGCACGGGATGTTATTTGAGGAAAAGACTCATGATAACTAAATGACTCAACTCTACTATTAACTACTGTTAGATTGGTCAAAGACAGTTCTGTTTTTACAGTTTGCATAAATCGACATTTTTTGCCAACACTATCGATGACAAAAACACTAGTTTTAGGCATCATAATTGCAATGATAATTCCAGGTAAACCTGCACCAGAGCCGACATCTAGTAATAATCCAGGCTTTATGAAACATACTATTGAAAGGCTATCCAAAAAGTGTTTTTTAATTGACTCTAGAGGGTCGCGTATGGCACTTAAATTGTATACCTTATTCCATTTAATAATTAATGCATGAAACCTAAGGAGCTGCTGCACTTGAAACTCTGAAAGATCAACATTCATTAACTCCGCCCCTTCACAGAGCAGCCTCTCGTTTTCATTCATGACAGGGCTTTGTAAGTTTTCAGAAAAACCAATAGAATAGAAATCGATGCTGGGGTTACGCCTTGAATTCTACTAGCTTGACCAATTGTCTCAGGCTTGTATTCATTAAGCTTTTGCCTAACCTCATTGGATAAAGCTTTAATCTCACTGTAATCAATATCTGATGAAAGCTTAGTGTTCTCATTTTTACGATATTTTTCAATTTCATCTAATTGTCGTTTTATATAGCCCTCATATTTAATTTGATTTTCTACTTGCTCGATAATCATCCTATCTTCCAGAAAGGGTTTTGCATTTTCGATCTTACTGAGCAGCTTATAGTCAATATTTGGTCTTTTTAACAGGGCCTCTAAACTATATTCATGACTAAGCTTTATTCCCAAAACTTTTTCTGCTTGGGCGTCTCCTGACTGAACCCAAAAAGACTTTAAACGTTTTTTTTCATTAGCTACTTGCTCATATTTTCCATTAAAAGAAAGCCAACGTAAATCATCAACTAGTCCCATTTCTCTAGCTTGTGGAGTTAATCTCTCATCAGCATTATCTTCTCGAAGTAAAAGGCGATATTCAGCTCGAGAGGTAAACATCCGATAAGGCTCTGATGCTCCCTTGGTCGTCAAATCATCAACCATAACGCCTATATAAGACTCGTCCCGTTTAGGCGTCCAAGGGTCTTTCTCTTGAATCTGTAATGCAGCATTAATTCCAGCAAGCAAACCTTGTGCAGCGGCTTCTTCATAACCAGTAGTGCCATTAATCTGTCCTGCAAAGAAAAGACCTGATATTTTCTTAACTTCTAGTGTTTGTTTTAACCCTCTTGGATCAAAAAAATCATATTCAATGGCGTAGCCTGGACGAATGATCTTTGCACCTTCAAAACCTTTAATAGAGTTAACAAAATCCTCCTGAACTTCAAATGCTAGCGATGTTGAAATGCCATTTGGATACACTTCATGAGTTGTAAGTCCCTCTGGTTCAACGAATATTTGATGTGAGTCTCTTTCTGCAAATCTAACAACCTTATCCTCAATTGAAGGGCAATATCGAGGGCCAACGCCTTCTATTTTTCCACTATAGAGTGGCGAGTCTTTTAGACCATTAGTAATATATTCATGAGTTTTTGCATTCGTATGTGTAATAAAACATGGAATTTGTTCTGGGTGATCAGTTGATCTCCCCATAAATGAAAAAGTTGGTAGTGGGGTATCACCCTCTTGTTTTTGTAAGACATTATAGTTGATTGTTCTTCCATCAAGGCGAGGTGGGGTTCCTGTTTTGAGCCTCCCAACACCTAAATCATAAGAACGTAGCCGTTCAGATAAGATATTAGCTGGTGCATCGCCAGCCCTTCCTCCTTGATAATTCTGTTTGCCAATATGAATAATTCCACCTAAAAAAGTGCCTGAAGTTAAGATAACTTTATCTGCAAAGAACTCCAAGCCCATTTGCGTTATAACGCCTTTAACTCTGTTATTTTCAATAATTAAATCGTCAACTGGCTGCTGAAATAAACTTAGATTTTCTTGATTTTCAATTTTTTTTCTTATGGCTGCTTTATACAATATTCTGTCTGCTTGAGCCCTGGTAGCCCTAACAGCGGGTCCTTTAGATGCGTTAAGCGTTCTAAACTGAATACCTGACAAATCAATAGCTTTTGCCATTATGCCGCCCATTGCATCAATCTCTTTTACAAGATGGCCCTTACCAATACCGCCGATCGCAGGATTACAACTCATCTGCCCAAGTGTCTCCACATTATGAGTTATTAGCAATGTATCGACACCCATTCTAGCTGATGCAAGAGCTGCCTCAGTTCCAGCATGACCTCCACCAACAACAATTACTGGGTAATATTTACTTTTATTCATTCATTTTTTTTAACAATAAAAAGGCCCGACATAATTCGGGCCTTTTATTATACGCTTTAAGCTTTAGACTAAATTCTTAAGTCCAAATCTGATAAAAAGCAAAGATTAATACTTATAACCAGCTTCGAATAATGTGTCTTGAGATGAAGGCTGAGAACCAGCAACATAATCACCAGTAGAGGACTCTGAGTTAGCTTGGCATCTTGCCATTAAGGCTTTTTGGCCTGCTTCAATGTCACTTCCTTTCCAGGCTTGTAAACATGATTGCTGTAAAGCCCTTCCATAAGAAAACGTCAAACTTGTAGCGCTCTTATGCTCAATACTATTCATAGTATTAAGATAAACAGAAGCATCTTCTTCAGTTAGTCCGCCCGAAAGAAACATAATTCCTGGAACTGCAGCTGGTACACATCGATTCATTGTGCGAACTGTCATCTTAGCAACCTCTTCTGAGCCAGCTTTATTAGAATTATCAGCACCAGAAACTGTCATTGAAGGTTTTAATAATGTTCCCTCTAAGAAAACGTTATTTTCTGAGCAAGCTTTGTAGACTTCAACCAG
This sequence comes from Candidatus Pseudothioglobus aerophilus, assembly GCA_014384565.1. Classification (GTDB taxonomy): domain Bacteria; phylum Pseudomonadota; class Gammaproteobacteria; order PS1; family Pseudothioglobaceae; genus Pseudothioglobus; species Pseudothioglobus aerophilus. Next base: position 62,663 of record JACNFO010000030.1, on the reverse strand, counting down.
GACCTTCTCTTGAACTTCTGCTGTCTTCTCAATAGTGTGATCCCCATCCATTAAAATTTCAGGCTCAATAATGGGAACAAGTCCTGACTCCTGACAAATTTTTGCATATCTTGCAAGGCCCCAAGCATTCTCCCTTATTGCAAGATCTGTAGGGCATCCGTCAGCAGTAATTTGCAATACAGCGCGCCATTTTGCGAAACGCGCTCCTTGTTTATAGTACTCAGCAGTTCTCTCAGCAAGACCTTCCAGACCCTTACACCACGTCTCTACTTCATGCCCCCCAGCTAATGGACTTAAGCCTTTATCTACCTTTATGCCTGGAATTATTCCCAGCTTATTAATTTTAGAAACCATAGTTTCACCATCAAGGTGGTTTTGATAAAGTGTCTCTTCAAAAAGAATGACTCCACTAATATATTCACCAATTCCTTCTGCAGTAAAAAGCATTCCACGATAGGCTTGACGATTTTCTTCTGTGTTTTCTACGTTAATCCCAGCAAGTCGTTTTCCTATAGTCGGAGTAGACTCATCTACTGCAAGAAGTCCTTTGCCTCTAGCAGCCAATAGATTTGCAGTTTGTCTTAATTCTTCTTGATTATTTATCATAATTTTTCACCCTTATAATTTACTTTTAATAATTTCCATCGCCTACACGCAAAATTTTCATCAGATTTGTACCACCTGATTTATCCTTATGCATCCCCTTTGTAACAATAACAATATCTCCTTTATCAACTTGGGATTTATCCTCCAGATTTTCTATAACATGACTATTGACATCATTCCAATCATCCGCACTTGTTTTGTCTATATAACAAGGATAGACTCCTCTATAAATAGTAACTTTTTTTAAAGTTTTGTAATTATCTGACATTGCAAAAATTGCAATGTTAGAACTAATTCTTGACATCCAAAGCGCTGTTTTTCCAGTTTGAGTGAGAGTTGCCACTACCTTTGCACCCAAATGGTTAGCAGCATACATTGAGCTCATAGCAATTGTTTCATCAATACCTTCAAAATGCTCATGAAGCCTGTGATGAGATACTTTTGCTGTTGGGCTTTTCTCTGTTTCCAAACAGACATCACTCATTGTTTTGACTGCCTCTACAGGATAAGCACCTACTGCAGTTTCTGCAGAAAGCATCACTGCATCAGTTCCATCTAAAACTGCGTTTGCTACATCAAAAACCTCTGCTCTTGTTGGTATAGGGCTAGTAATCATTGATTCCAACATTTGAGTTGCTGTAATAACAAATCTATCATTTGCCCTAGCCAATAAGATTAGACGTTTTTGTTGGGCAGGAAGCTGAGGATCTCCAATTTCAACACCTAAATCACCACGTGCGACCATTATTCCAGCTGATTCTTGAATAATCTCATTAATCACATCCTCTTGCAATGCTTCAGCTCGCTCAATTTTTGCAATAACACTAGCATTCGATCCAGCCTCCTTAAGAAGCCTCTTGGTCTCACGAATATCATCTGCATGTATAGGAAAAGAAATAGCAACATAATCAGCATCCGCCTTAGCCGCAGTATGAATATCTTGCTTATCTTTTTCAGTTAAAGCGCTTGCGCTTAGGCCACCACCACGTAAATTTATTCCCTTATTGTTAGATAAAATTCCGCCCTGAAGAACTTCAGTTAAAATTTTTGACCCATCTATGTGCAAAACTTTGAGAATTATTTTTCCATCATCTAACAGTAAAGTATTTCCAGCGCTTAAATCATTTGGGAGTTGTTTATAAGCTATGCCAACAGTAGTCTGAGTGCCTTCAGATTTTGATAGCTCCGCATCAAGAGTAAATTGATCTCCCTTAGTAAGTAATACCTTATTATCTATAAAAGAAGAAATTCTAATTTTTGGGCCTTGCAAATCCATCAATACACCAATAAAGGTATCATTTTCTTTTTCGTACTTTCTGACTTGAGCAATTCGCTTTAAGTGTTCTTTTTCATTATTATGCGAAAAATTAATTCGAATAACGTTTACGCCAGCATCTAAAATTCCTTTTAAAACCTCAGGGTCATCAGTTGATGGTCCAAGAGTAGCTAAAATTTTTGTTCTTCTATTAATTAGTTTGCTCCTGCATTCTTTTCTCTAACACTTCAACAACTGGGAGCTTCTTCCCTTCTAGAAATTCTAAAAACGCACCTCCACCAGTTGAGATGTAGGATATTTTATCTTCGATATTAAATTTACTAACAGCTGCCAAGGTATCACCGCCACCAGCAATTGAAAAGGCATCTGAATCTGCAATTGCATGCGCTATTTTCTCAGTACCATTTGCAAATTGCTCAAATTCAAATACGCCCACAGGCCCATTCCAAACTATTGTTCCTGCATTTTTCATAATCTCACATAACTCTTCAATAGAATTAGGGCCAATATCAAAAATCATGTCGTCAGAAGCAACACTGCTTGAATTTTTACTTTCTGCAGTTGCAAACTCAGAGAATTCTTTACCGCATACCACATCACCTGGGATAGGGATTTGACAATGCTCCATTAATGCTTGTGCTGTAGGAATAAGATCATGCTCACAAAGAGACTGACCAACACTATAGCCTTGAGCGGCAATGAACGTATTAGCAATACCTCCACCAACCACTAACTGATCAACAATTTTAGAAAGTGCATCTAAAACAGTTAGTTTAGTTGAAACTTTTGATCCTCCAACAATAGCAACCATTGGTCTTTCTGGGTTTTCAAGTGCCTTACCAAGAGCCTCAAGCTCACCAACTAGAAGGGGGCCCGCGCAGGCAATTGGTGCGAACTCAGCAACGCCATAAGTTGAGGCATGGGCTCTATGTGCGGTTCCAAAAGCGTCTTGGACACAAACATCGCATAAAGATGCCATTTGTCTTGACAGGGCCTCGTCATTTTCTTTTTCACCCACATTAAATCTGACATTTTCACAAAGAACAACTTCACCAAAATTCATCTCTACACCATCAAGCCAGTTTGATTCAAGAATTACTGGCTGGCCTAGTAAATTAGAAAGATGTTTAGCTACTGGTTTAAGTGAATATTTTTCATCAAACTCACCAGCATCTGGTCTTCCAAGGTGTGACATTATCATAACCTTAGCGCCAGCTTTAAGTGCGTGAGTAATAGTTGGTAATGAGGCTAAAATACGCTTATCACTGGTTACTTCACCATTTTTGATTGGGACATTTAAATCTTGCCTAATTAAAACTCTCTTTCCGCTTAAATCAAGATCAGTCATCTTAAGTAAATTCATCAAACCCCCCAAGTCAAATTAAAACTATTGTGAAACGTGTCCAGCTAAACGCAACAAGTTGCATGTATAACTATACTCATTATCATACCAAGAGACTATTTTAACAAATGTAGAGTCCATTGACATGCCTGCCTCTGCATCAAATATTGAAGCAAAAGTACTTCCAACAAAGTCTGTCGAAACAACTTTTTCATCTGTATAGCCTAGAACACCTTTCATTGGGCCCTCAGAAGCTGACTTCATTGCCGCGCAAATCGCCTCATAATCAGACTCATCATTCAACTCAGCAGTTAAGTCAACAACTGAAACATCAGAAGTGGGAACTCTAAAAGCCATTCCAGTTAATTTACCATTAAGTTCAGGCAGAACTTTACCAACCGCTTTTGCTGCTCCTGTTGATGATGGAATAATATTTTCTAATATACCTCGGCCACCACGCCAGTCTTTCAAAGAAGGGCTATCAACAGCTTTTTGAGTCGCTGTTGCTGCATGGACTGTAGTCATCAAGCCACGCTTAATACCCCATTCATCATTAAGCACTTTAGCAATTGGAGCTAAGCAATTTGTAGTGCATGAAGCAGCTGATATTATCGACTGCCCATCATAGGAGTCGTGGTTAACACCATATACAAACATTGGTGTGTGATCTTTAGAAGGGGCTGACTGTATTACTTTTTTAGCACCTGCATCTATATGCGCCTGGCAGCCCTCTTCTGTTAAGAAAAAACCGGTACAGTCAATAACTAAATCTGCACCAACATCTCCCCACTTTAAATCTGCAGGATTACGCTCAGCAGTTAAACGAATCTTTTTTCCATCAATGACAAAATTATTTCCTTCTACTGAAACATCTTTACCAAACCTTCCATGCACTGAATCATATTTCAGCATATAAGATAGATAATCATTATCCAATAAGTCATTAATTCCAACTACTTCTAAATTATCAAAATCCTTATCGATTGCACGAAAAACCATTCTACCAATTCGGCCAAAACCATTAATTCCAACTTTTATTGTCATCTTAAACTCCTATTAAAAAAATTAACTTAAAACTTTGTTAACGGTGGAAATTACGTTATCCACTGTAAACCCAAAATGTTTAAATAGCTGTCCAGCGGGGGCTGATTCACCATATGTGGTCATTGAAACTATCCCTCCCTCAAGACCTACATACTTATACCATGACTCCGCGACACCGGCTTCTATAGCAACGCGCTTAACTCCAGGCGTTAATACTGAATCCCTGTATCTTTGATCTTGCTCATCAAATACATTTGTGGATGGCATTGATACAACACGAACCTTCTTATCGCTCATCATTGAAGCAGCATCAACTGCCAATGAAACTTCTGAGCCAGTAGCAATTAAAATTATGTCAGCATCACCACTACAATCTTTGAGTACATACCCACCTTTCTCAATATTATTCACTTGTTCAATGGTTCGCTCCATTGGAGTCAAGTTTTGTCTAGAAAAAATTAATGCAGTAGGAGCATCACCTCTTAACATAGCTATTTTCCATGATACTGCGGACTCAATGGCATCACATGCTCGCCACGTGTGAAAGTTAGGTATGACTCTCATAGTAGCTATCTGCTCAACAGCCTGATGAGTTGGGCCATCTTCACCAAGACCAATTGAATCATGGGTATATACAAAAATTGTTCCAATCTTCATCATTGCAGACATTCGAAGAGCATTTCTCATATATTCCATGAACATAAGAAATGTTGCGCCATAAACCTTAAAGCCGCCATGCAAAACCATACCATTCATCATTGCAGCCATACCAAACTCACGAACACCCCAAGAAATATAGTTTCCATCTGCATTTTCAGCATTAACTACAACACTTCCAGACCAATTTGTCAAATTTGAACCAGTTAAATCAGCAGATCCGCCAAATAATTCAGGAACTATTGGCCCCATAGCTTCAATTGTATTTTGGGAGGCCTTACGTGATGCTATATTGGGCATATCTTGCTGTGTCTTAGCAATAAAGTCATCCATTTTCGAGCCAAAACTATCTGGCAAGCTTCCAGAAATTCGACGCAGAAATTCAGCAGCTTCACTTGGAAAGCTAACACTGTAAGCTTTAAATTTTTCATTCCATTCATCTTCTACTTCAGCGCCTTCAGTCTTATGATCCCAGCCTTCATAAATCTCTTCAGGAATTTCGAATGGCCCATAATTCCAACCAAGTTTCTCTCGTGTTTTTGCAATTTCCTCATCACCTAAAGGTGCGCCATGACAGTTATGAGATCCTGCTAGATTAGGAGAACCAAAACCAATCACAGTTCGAGTGCATATTAAAGTGGGTCTATCATTCATTGCTTTAGCTTCAACTATTGCAGCATTAATAGCCTCAGGATCATGGCCATCAACATTAGATATAACATGCCAATTGTAAGATTTGAAGCGACCAGGGACGCCTTTTTCCATCCAATCACCTATATGTCCATCGATTGAAATATCATTGTCATCCCAGAAAGCTATTAGTTTTCCCAAACCAAGAGTCCCAGCCATTGCGCAAGATTCATGCGACAGCCCCTCCATAAGACAACCATCACCCATAAAAGCATACGTGTGATGATCTACAATAGAATGGCCTGGCTTATTAAACTGAGCAGCAAGAGTTCGCTCCGCAATTGCCATACCTACAGCATTACAAATACCTTGGCCTAATGGACCTGTCGTTGTCTCAACTCCATCAGCATAACCATATTCTGGATGTCCAGGTGTTTTAGAGTGAAGTTGACGAAAATCTTTTAGATCATTGATACTTAAATCAAACCCTGCCAAATGCAATAAAGAGTAGATAAGCATCGATCCATGACCATTTGATAGAACAAAACGATCTCTGTTTGACCAATTTGAGTTTGATGGATTAAACTTTAGATGTTTATTCCATAAAACTTCTGCAATATCAGCCATTCCCATTGGGGCGCCAGGGTGTCCAGAGTTTGCTTTTTGCACAGCATCCATGCTCAAGACTCGGATAGCATTTGCTAATTCAATTTGTGTCGCCATTATTTAAACCCCTGAAAATATTGTGAACCATAAATTATACATTTTTTTTGTACTTTTCTATCGTCAAAAAGCCCATATAAAAGCAAATGGTAGGAATAATATTCAATTGCAATATAGTATCATTATCAAATCATAAAATACTTTACAATCTATAATTCACTTCATTTTTAATGTATTAAAATTATACTTTTGATGAAAAACTCTTGTATTACATTTTGTGTCAAAATGAATGCAACTTCATCAAATCTTGAGTGAATAAATAATATAAAAGGGGCCTTAATGTTTGAAAATATAGTCTGGCTAGATGATGTTGGCATGTCTGATGTTGAAAAGGTTGGAGGTAAAAATGCTTCTTTAGGTGAAATGATTAGTGGGTTGAGCTCGCAAGGTGTTCGAGTTCCTGGGGGCTTTGCAACAACAGCTGAGGCATTTGAATCTTTTTTAAATCATTCAAATTTAAAAACTCAAATTAATGAACTTCTAGTTTCGTTAGATATTACTGACATTAAAGAACTCACCAAAACTGGAGCATTAATTCGTAAATGGGTTGAAGATGCGCCATTTCCAGATGACCTTCATAGGTCTATTGTTGAAAGTTACCAAAAATTAACTGAAAAATATGGTCCATCTGTAACCTTTGCAGTTCGCTCATCAGCAACTGCAGAGGATTTACCAGAAGCATCTTTTGCTGGTCAACAAGAAACTTACCTTAACGTTAGCGGCATAGATGATATTTTGACTTCTATTAAACAAGTATTTGCTTCACTCTATAACGATAGGGCTATTTCCTATAGAGTTCACCAAGGCTTTAAACATGAAATGGTATCTCTTTCTGCTGGAGTCCAACAAATGGTTAGAAGTGATATTGGAGCAAGTGGGGTAATGTTTACTCTAGATACTGAGTCTGGTTTTGACGAAGTTGTTTTTATTACATCTGCTTATGGACTAGGAGAAACTGTTGTTCAAGGTTCTGTAAATCCAGATGAATTTTACGTTCATAAACCGACACTAAAATTAGGGAAGCCAGCAATTTTGTCTAGAAGTCTTGGCTCTAAGTCAATAAAAATGATTTATTCAGACGCTAAATCAAGTTCACCAGTTACAACCACTAAAGTTGCCTCTCAAGAGCGCCTAAGATTTAGTTTAAATGATGCTCAAATTGAAGAACTTGCTGAATATGCAATGAAAATTGAGAAGCATTATGGAAGAGCCATGGACATTGAGTGGGCTCTTGATGGATCTGATGGCAAAATTTATATTGTTCAAGCAAGACCTGAAACTGTCAAAAGTCGACAAAGTTCACAGAAAATTGAGCGTTATAAACTCCTTGAAACCTCTGAAATTCTTATAGAAGGTCGTGCAATTGGCCAAAAAATTGGAGCTGGTCAAGTCAGAATAATCAAAAGCTTATCAGAAATGGATTTGGTGAGTAAGGGTGATGTTCTAGTAACTGATATGACTGATCCTGATTGGGAGCCTGTCATGAAACTTGCATCTGCAATTATCACAAACCGTGGCGGCAGAACATGTCATGCAGCAATTATAGCCAGAGAACTTGGAGTCCCCGCAATTGTTGGAACAGGCAATGCAACTGAAATACTTAAGGGCTCTGAAGTGGTTACAGCATCCTGCGCTGAAGGTGATACAGGAAAAGTTTATCAAGGGGTTTTAAAATTTGAGCATACATTTTCTGAAGTAAGTAACCTGCCAGAAATTCCTGTAAAAATTATGATGAATGTAGGAAACCCCTCTAGGGCATATGATTTTTCAAGTATTCCAAATGCTGGAGTGGGCCTTGCGAGACTTGAATTTATTATAAATAATACAATTGGTATTCATCCTAAAGCTTTACTTGAATTTGATAGCCTTCCAAAAGATCTTAAAGATGAAATTCAAAAAAGAACCTCTTGCTATAAGTCTCCTATAGATTTTTATATTCAAAAATTAACGGAAGGAATTTCAACAATTGCTGCAAGCTTTTCCAAATCTCCGGTAATCATTAGAATGTCTGATTTTAAATCTAATGAATATTCAAATTTATTTGCAGGTGAGCTCTATGAACCACATGAAGAAAACCCAATGATTGGCTTTCGAGGTGCATCACGATATATCTCTAAAAATTTTAGAGAATGCTTTGAATTAGAATGTCTTGCAATTAAAAATGTTAGAAATGAGATGGGTTTTAAAAATGTTGAAATAATGATTCCTTTCGTTAGAACGACCTCTGAAGCCTCAAAAGTAATTGAACTCTTAAAAGAGAATGGCTTAGAACGTGGAAAAGATGGCTTAAGAGTAATCATGATGTGTGAGCTTCCATCAAATGCTATTATAGCCGAAGATTTTTTACAATATTTTGATGGCTTTTCTATTGGTTCAAATGATTTAACACAATTAACACTTGGTATGGATAGAGATTCAGGCTTAATAGCTGATGGGTTTGATGAAAGAAATGATGCAGTTAAAAAATTAATTACCATGGCCATTGAAGCATGTCATCGCCAAGGAAAATATATTGGCATATGTGGCCAAGGACCATCAGATCATACTGATTTTGCAGAGTGGCTGCTAAAGCAAGAGATAACTAGCATCTCACTAAACCCTGATACTGTAGTTGAAACCTGGAATAAACTTGGTAAACTTTAAAAATTAATATGAGAACTGTTTTTTTTATTTCAGATAGAACAGGTATTACAGCTGAAGCACTTGGAAACAGTCTTCTGACTCAATTCCCTGAAATAGATTTTAAGAGGGTTAATCTTGCATTTATAGATACGCAAAAAAAAGCTCAAACAGCTGCCTTATTAATTCAAGAAGCCTCAAAAACTGATGGCGAGCCCGCCCTTATTTTCAGTACTCAGGTATCGGCTGAATATGCTCATCTTCTTGAAAATAGTGGTGGGATTATTTTTGATTTTTTTGAAACTTTTATTTCAAAAATGGAAGACACACTTAAAACTAAATCATCTCATGAAATGGGACTTTCTCATGGAGTAGGAAATAAAAATACATACTCGGGTCGAATTGATAGTATAAATTTTGCACTCACTAATGATGATGGGTTATCTACTAAAAATTATGATCAGGCAGACATAATTCTTACTGGCGTATCAAGATCAGGCAAGACGCCTACGTGTCTTTTTTTAGCGCTTCAATATGGAATATACGCTGCTAATTACCCATTAATAGATGAGGACTTAGATTCAGTTAAACTTCCGAGTGTTTTAAAGCCTTTCAAAAAGAAGCTTTATGGGTTAAGCATCAATCCAGTAAGACTTCAGAACATAAGGGGTGAAAGGAGGTCTAATAGTGGCTATGCATCAATTGAACAGTGTCAAAAAGAAGTTAGAAGAGCGGAAGATATGTATGTTCAAAATAATGTACCCTTTATAGATACAAGCCACATCTCGATTGAAGAAATCGCAGGGCGGATATTACAAAAAAGTAAGCTAGAAAGACGCTATTAAGTTTTTTTTAAAGTGAACCCATCACGACTCACTTTCTTTAACCTACTAGGAAGCTTTTAAAACGTCTACAGCTACAATTTTGTATTCTGGACACTTAGTCTCTTCATCAGTAACTGCACTTGTCACTTCATTAATTAACACTTCAGGAAAATGAAAAGTAGTTCTTATGACTCCTTTTTTCACACGATCAGTAACCTCAACATCAAGAGTAATTTCACCTCTATCAGACTTCAAAGTTGCGCGATCACCAGTGATAAGATCTTTCGCCCTTGCGTCTTTTGGGTTTAGCATAATTACATCTTTCGTCAAAATTTTTACGTTTGATGTTCGCCTTGTCATAGTTGCGCAGTTGTAATGTTGAAGTTCACGACTAGTAGTAAGAATAAATGGATACTCATTCTTGTGCTTAGTAAGCTCTTCACTTTCTTTCCAATCATGATAATGAAACTTACCCTTACCTCGCTTAAATTCACCAATATGAAGTATTTGAGTGTCTTCGCCTTTTTTATTAACAGGCCACTGTAAGCCCATTGGACTTGCACGCAAACCCTCCCAAGTTACGCCCTCAAAAAATGAAACCACACTGGCTATTTCTTTCAAAACAAGCTCAGCATTGAAATCAGGCTGTTCAAAGCCCAATTTACGCATCATTTCTACAATAATTTGACCATCTGTTTTTGTTCCAGGAAGTGGCTTAACTGCAGCATTTACTTGCTGAATTCGTCTCTCAGTATTTGTAAATGTACCACTCTTTTCAAGAAAAGTTGTTCCTGGTAGAACTACGTCAGCCATCTTAGCAGTTTCACTCATAAAGATCTCTTGCACAACAAGCAAATCAAGGCCTTGCATAGCCTTAACAACGTGATGTGTATTGGGATCTGTTTGAACAACGTCTTCCGCAAAAATCCATAGCGCTTTAAGTGAGCCATCAATTGCACCATCAAACATTTCAGGAATCTTTCTACCTGCAGTCGTTGGAGAAGGAAGACCTAACTTATCTTCGTAGAAATCTTGAACTTCTTTTTGATCCATCCATAAGTACCCAGGACCATGATGAGGTTGACAGCCCATATCTGCAGCACCTTGAACATTATTCTGCCCACGAAGTGGGTTAACCCCCACACCAGGACGCCCAAGGTTACCAGTCATCATTGCCAGATTTGAAATTAACATAACTGTCTTTGTACCCTGAGAATGCTCAGTTACTCCTAAGCCATGAAACTCCATAGCATTTTTGGCAGAAGCATATGCAATCGCTGCTGCTTTAACATCGTCTTTATCAAGGCCACTAATTGCAGCCATTGCATCCACATCAAGATTTTTAATTTGTTCAATAAACTCTTCACCGCCCTCACATCGATCTTTAATAAATTCTTGGTCTAGAAGATCGGCCTCTACTATGAAATGCTGAAACATATTTAATACTGCAACATTTGTTCCAGGTTTAAGCTGTAAGTGGTGATCAGCCATCCTAGCCAATTCGGTGCGAATTGGGTCAATGACAATAAGTGTCGCTCCAGACATCGCTTGCTGCTTGATTTTTGCGCCAGTTACAGGATGCGCTGAAGTTGGATTTGCACCAATAACCATCATGCAGTCAGCTAAAGGAATGTCAGCAGTCGAATTAGTTCCAGCCCCCGTTCCAAAACTTTGCTGCATTCCCCAGGCAGTAGGTGAGTGGCAAACACGGGCACAACAGTCAATATTATTAGTACCAACTAATTGACGAATCATTTTTTGAAACATATAATTTTCTTCATTAGTACAGCGTGCAGAAGAAATCCCAGCGATAGCATCAGGGCCATGATTCTCTTTGATTGATTCAAATTTGTCTTTAATGAAATCTAAAGCTTCATCCCAAGAACAAGGGACCAATTCTCCATTTTTTCTAATAAGTGGTGATGTTAGCCTGTCTTCGTGGTTATAAAATTTAAACGCATAACGCCCCTTTAAGCAAGTATGCCCTGCATTAACAGCATCTTGAGGTGCACGAATTGATAGCACTTCATCATTTTTTACAGCAACCTCAAGATTACAGCCTACTCCACAGTATGAGCATGTCGTTCTAACAGTTTTGTCTGCTTCAACTGACTTTGACTGGAACACATCGGATATTGCTGATGTTGGGCAAGTTTGTGCACAAGCTCCACAAGAGACACATGAAGAATCTCCAAAGAGCATGTCATTATCTGTTGTAATACGTGACTCAAAACCTCTTCCTGTCATCGTTAACGTAAATTGACCTTGCACTTCGTCACAAGCACGGACACATCTTGAACAGTTGATACACTTTGATAGGTCCATTCTCATATAAGCATGAGATAAGTCTTTTTCACGATCACAATGGTTTTCACCTTTTGCATAACGTATTTGGCGAACACCTACACTCGCTGCAACATCTTGTAATTCACAGTTACCATTAACTTCACAAGTCAGGCAGTCGGGTGGATGATCACTCAAAACCAGTTCAACAATATTCTTACGCAGTTTTTTAATACTAGTAGAATTTGTATGAATTCGCATACCAGGAACAATCGGCGTATGACATGATGCTACTGTTCTCTTTGGCCCATCTTCTGATTGCTGAACCTCAACAGAACAAACCCTGCAAGCTCCATAAGGTTGTAAATTGTCGTCATTACAGAGCGTTGGGATAATCTTGTCTCCAAGAGCCTTATCAGTAAACGCTAAAATAGATGATGAGTCATCAAACGGAAACTCAACATCATCAATAAATACACCTTGCGGGTTTTCTGACATACTACTTCTCCATCATAGGTTGGAACTCGTCACCGCAGTGCTCGAGTAAATTTTTAATTGCAAGAGGAAGGCCGCCGCCTAAAGCACATAGCGATCCTACTTCCATTGTTTCTAATAAATCGTAAATCAATTCTTCAGAAAATTTTTGTTTACCTTCTATAGCTGATTCTAGCATTTCTTTGCCGCGAACAGAGCCTAATCTACAAGGAAAGCATTTGCCACATGACTCATGTGCAGTAAAAGCAAACAAGTGTTTCGCATACTCTACTGCCGAGAATGCCGAAGGAATACATACAAAACTTGCGTGTCCAAGCAAGAATCCGCCCTCAGAAAAAGCTTCAAAATCTAAGGTTAGAGTTTTTAAGATATCCACTGGAACAATCCCACCAAGAGGACCGCCAATCTGCAGAGCTTTGATATCGTCATTGAAGCCGCCACCAATCTCATCAATAATAAAACTAATTGGGGTTCCCAAATCAACTTCATAGAGGCCTGGATTATTAAAATAACCATCTAAAGAGATTAATTTAGTCCCTAATGATCTGCCATTTCCAATAGTTTTGTAAGCCGCACTTCCAAGTTTGAATATTGCAGCAACCGCTGCTAGACTTTCAACATTATTAACTACAGTTGGTTTTTTGTATAAGCCCTCTACGACTGGAAAAGGGGGTCGCACATCAACTTCTGCACGTCGCCCTTCAATAGATGCTATTAATGCAGTTTCTTCACCACAAATATAAGCGCCTTGACCTTCAACAACATTCATATCAAAGTCAAAACCAGTGCCTAAAATATTATCGCCAAGTAGCCCTAGTTCACGAAGTTTTGCTAATGAGTCATTCGTAATAGTAATGGATTCAGGATACTCGCCTCGAATGTACAAAAAACCTTGTTTTGAACCAATGATATAGGCGCAAATTACCATACCAAATAAAACTTTAAGTGGCTGCTCTTCCATCAAATACCTATCAGAAAATGCTCCAGGATCGCCTTCATCAGCATTACACACAACATATTTCGTTGAAACTTCTTGATCTTTACAAAACTCCCATTTCATTCCAGTTGGAAATCCTGCACCTCCTCGGCCGCGAAGTCCGGAATCTTTTAAAGACGCTATTAAATCGTCTTTATCAGTTGCAAAACATACTTCAAGTAAATCTTTAAAATCGTCATAAGTAGAGAAAACACTCTGCTCTACTAAGAACGGAGTATTTGAAAATGATTTCATTGTGTAAGCAGGGCTGGTATGCTTTCCAGCAATGATCTGATCTAATTTATTGATGTCATCGCCTGAATAGTTTTCACCGTTATAGTTAAATGCACTGTTTTCATAGCATCTTCCAAGGCAAATCATCTCACCAACGTTTTCTTCTCCAAATTTTTGATTCAGCTTATCAGAAACAGCATCTTGAGTGCCCCTACAAAGACAGGCACTTCCAGAACATACATAGGCTTTTTTACTTTTAAAGTCTTCATTAAGAAAGTCATAGAAGCTCTTAGTACTGTGAACCGTAGAAACACCTAAATTATATTCAGCTGCAAGCTCGGAATCACTTGCATCTGTTGGACTGACCGAAATCTTTCCAAACAAGCTATTTTTGTCATCTTTTTTTCCTGACAATAAACTGATATTTCTAGACATTTAATCTCCTAAGATCTTTAACTAATGCGCCAAGCACCGGTATATATATTATATTTATTTTTTTTGATGAAACCAATCAAAGTAATATCAAATTTTTTCGCTAAATCAAGTGCTAATGAAGTTGGAGCTCCGATACCAACGATCATTCCTATTCTAGACATTACTGCTTTTTGTATAATGTCAAACCCTAGTCGACCAGAACACATAACAAATTGCTCAATCGGTCTCAGTATATCATTGCACCTTACGTGGCCTATCAATTTATCAAGCGCATTATGTCTACCCACATCCTCTGCTAGATGGAGTACTTTCCCACCCTCAGTCAATAGTGCACTGGCATGAACCCCTCCAGTATTAGCAAATTGTTCTTGTCTCGCTCTTAATATATTAGGCAGTTCTGTAATCAAATCAATATTTACAATTGGGCCAGCTTTATCAATATTTGGCTCATAGGCTATTTCAATGGCATTTAAAGTACCCTTCCCACAAACTCCACAACTTGAATTAACCATAAAGTGACGCTGTAAATTTTTCAAATCTAACTGATTGCCTTTTGATAAAGTAACAATTAGCGAGTTATCAACATCATATTTCCCCTTATTTTCACCATTTACATCAATCGTATCAATAGCATCCTTATCTTGAATAATACCCTCAGAAAACAGCAGTCCACTAACCAAAGCTTCATCATCCCCTGGCGTTCTCATGGTTACCATAAGTGGATCTATAATCCATTCATTATTCTTGAAATAACGAATAGCAATCTCTAGTGGCTCTTCAATAGCAATGCAGTCACTAGACTCTTCAAGGGTCGAATTTTCAACCCTATGGATGTCGTAATGAACTATATCACTAATAGTCATAGCTTAAAAAAGACCTTGCACTAGCCCATGTTCGTCCAGCTTAATCTTATCTGCTGCAGGAACTCTTGGTAAGCCTGGCATAGTCATAATTGCACCACAAACCACTACAACAAACTCAGCACCTGCTGAAAGCCTAACTTCTCGAATCGACATTGAGTGTCCAGTAGGGGCGCCTAATAATTGAGGATCAGTAGAAAAACTATACTGTGTTTTGGCGATACAAACCGGTAAATGACCAAAACCGTTATCTTGATACCTAGCAAGTTCAGCCCTAATAACTTTATCGGCTAAAACCTCATCTGCACCATAGAGTTTTTTAGCAATAGTTTCTACTTTCTCTAATAGAGATAACTCATCATCATACAATGTTTTGAATTGCGAAGTACCCGAGTCAGCTAGCTTAACTACCTTTTCTGCTAAGTCAATTGCGCCTTCACCACCATGTTCCCAGTGACTGGTAACACTCACTTCTACATTAAACTGCTCACAATAATCTCTGATTACTTGAAATTCAGCTTCAGTATCCGATACAAATTTATTAATACCAACGACAAGTGGGACTCCAAACTGGCTGAGGTTACGAATATGCCTTCCAAGATTCACACAGCCTTGGCCAAGCGCATCAGTATTTTCATTATTTAAATCTTCCTTAGCGACGCCGCCTTGATGCTTTAAAGCCCTAACTGTTGCAACTAAAACAACGGCATCAGGAGCAAGTCCTGCTTTGCGGCATTTAATATCAAAGAATTTTTCTGCACCTAAATCAGCTCCAAATCCAGCCTCTGTTACAACATAATCCGATAATTTAAGCGCTGTCTTTGTAGCAATAACTGAATTACAACCATGAGCTATATTTGCAAATGGGCCGCCGTGAATCAGCGCAGGATTGCCCTCTAAAGTTTGAACTAAATTTGGTCTAAATGCATCCTTTAGTAGAACGGTCATTGCATGATGAGCATTAATTTGTTTTGCTCTTACGGGCGTTAAATCACGAGTATAGGCGATTATGATATTTCCCAATTTTTCTTCAAGCTCTGCCAAGTTTTGTGACAGGCAAAAAATAGCCATAACTTCAGAAGCAACAGTAATATCAAAACCATCTTCACGCGGGTAACCATTTGTAGAACCGCCCAAAGAAGATGTAATTGTTCTTAAAGAGCGATCATTCATATCAACAACGCGGCGAAATACTACTTTTCTGCTATCTATATTTGTTGAATTTCCCCAGTAAATGTGATTATCAATCATTGCAGAAAGCAAGCTATGCGCTGAAGTAATTGCATGAAAGTCACCAGTAAAATGAAGATTAATATCTTCCATTGGGATTACTTGAGCATAACCGCCACCAGCAGCTCCACCTTTCATACCAAAACATGGTCCTAAACTTGGCTCACGGAGGCAAACTGTTGTTTGCTTGCCAATCTTATTAAGGCCATCTGTAAGACCAACAGAAGTAGTTGTCTTACCCTCGCCAGCTGGTGTAGGCGTTACAGCAGTAACCAGAATGAGCTTGCCATTTTTATTCTTTTGGACTGCGTCTATAGCGCCCCATGAAATCTTGGCCTTGTCATGCCCAAAAGGCACCAAGTCAGATTGATCAATATTGAGTTTTGCACCAATGTCATTAATGTGTTCACCGGTAACCTCTCTGGCAATATCAATATCTGTTTTATACTCACTCATTTTTTCTCCTAAATACCCATGAAAGTAAAAAAATAAAGAACAATAACACCTGTAATTTTCAAGTGAAAATAGCTCTTTAGCTTTATATATAATAGTCGGAACATTATCTTACAAAATCAATCACACTTTAATAATTAAATTCATAACTGCTTGAATTATAATAAATATGAAAATTAAAATTATTAAATATTTGAATCTTCAAAACTATCTTTGCGATCTTTAATATATTTTAATAAAGCTTCATCTATAGCTGGATCAAGTGGGGGCAGTTCATACTCAGACAGCATTTTTTTGTATATACCATTAGCAATCATTGCTGTGTCTCTTGAGCCGTCTTGAACCCACTGCTCAAAACTATTATCATCAAGAACCTCTGACATATAAAAAGCGCTCTTGAAATTCTTTTTAGTATGCTCACACCCCAGAAAATGCTTGGGTACATCATCAGACATAGCGCCAATTTCACGAATTGCATCCATTGCTTGACCATTTTCGCTCATATCAATTCCCTCTGCAGATACTCTCATCATGCCTGCTTGATCAGCATCCATTATGAATTTCTCATAGCTCATACATAAACCACCTTCCAACCAGCCAGCAGTATGTAAATTAAAATTAACACTTGCGTTTAGAGTTGCTTGCATTGTATTAGCTGCCTCATAGCCAGCTTGAGCGTCAGGCATTTTGGCGCCATTAAAGCCACCACCACTCCTAAATGGAACGCCAAGTCTTCTGGCTAAAGCCCCAGAAATATTCATCATGTGCGCAGCCTCAGGAGTTCCAAAAGTTGGAGCGCCAGATTTCATAGACATTGCCGTTACAAAATTACCATAAATAACAGGTGTGCCGGGCCTGATGAGTTGAGCAAATGCCATGCCTGCTAGCCCTTCCGCAAGACTTTGAGCTGCAACACCTACTGCGGTTGTTGGAGCCATCGCACCAGCAACAATAAATGGGGTTACAATTGTTGCCTGATTGTTTCTTGCATAGACTTTAAGTGCTCCCAGCATAGTGGCATCAAAGGACATTGGAGAGCTTGCATTAATCAAACTTATTAGTACACAATTTTTATCGACAAAATCATCACCAAATACTATTTTGACCATATCAACAGTGTCCTGAGCCCTCTCAGCTGCAGTAACAGAGCCCATAAAGGCTTTATCTGAGTATTTAATATGACTATAAACCATATCAAAGTGGCGCTTATTGACTGGCAAGTCTACTGGCTCACAAATAGTACCACCGGAGTGATGAATATTATCTGACATATAAGCAAGTTTGATAAAATTCCTAAAATCCTCTATTGTTGCATAACGTCGACCCTCATCAAGATCATGAACAAAAGGAGGGCCATAAGCAGGAACTAACACCATATTATCACCACCAATTTCAACATTTCTCTGGGGATTACGAGCGAATTGAGTAAACTGCTTTGGAGCGTTATCTTGTATTAATTTGCGGCACATTCCTTTTGGAAATCTAACTCTCTCACCGTTAATACTAGCGCCGGCTTTTTTAAGAATATCAAGCGCCTCTTGGTCTTCAGAAAAAACAATACCAATCTCTTCTAAAATAGTGTCAGCATTTTCTTCAATAATACTAAGGTCATCATCACTGAGAATACTGTAGTGGGGAATTTTTCTTTTTATATATGCAGGTGCTTTAGGAATTTCTTGTGCTTCAGAATCCTCTGTACCGCCTCTACGTCTTCTTCTTTCTCTAGCCATTACATTTCTCCTAATTTATAACTAAGGCACTCTTTTACGGCGTCTAACTTTTTTGGTTTGCTGTTGTTTTACTGGTGATACACTGAATTTCATTGCATCAACAAAATACTCTTGGAATTTTGGCTCAGTTGCAGTTTCAATTTTAACAACTTTGTCTACTGCATCTATAATTGTTTTCCGCTTATTAACATCTAATAATGCAGCGCTAGCACCAACACCCGCAGCATTGCCTACTGAAATAATCTTTTCTGCAGTTGAGGTTGGAATGATATCCAAAAGAGCAACATATCTGGCATCTAAGTGAGCACCAAAAGCCCCTGCTAACAAGACTTTATCAAACTCTGTGCACTCGAGATAATCCATCAGTATAGAAACGCCCGCAGATAATGCGGCCTTAGCCAATTGAATAGAGCGAATATCTACTTGCTCTACATAAATCGATTTATCGCCTTGCTCAACTAATAAAAAACGAGACGTATTTCCTTTCTTTGAGAAAAGTTCTGGTGCAATTGATTCAACAAAAAGTCCGCTTTGATCAATAATACCTGCCTCTGCAAATGCCACAATAGCCTCAATAATTCCACTTCCACATATACCAACTGCATGCATTTTAAGCATTTCATAGTCGGGCTCATCTGACCAAGCATCACATCCAATCACTTTAAATCGAACCTTCAGAGTGTCTTTATCTATCCTTACTCTCTCGATAGCCCCATAGGTTGCTCTCACTCCAGAACTAATTTCAGCGCCCTCAAAGGCTGGCCCAGTTGGAGAGGATGTGGCATATACTCGCCCATCTTTAGCAAGCATAATTTCTGCATTGGTTCCAATATCAACCAGCAAGGTAGTTTCAGAATGCATTGTATCCATTTGACTAAGATAAGCAGCAGCAGTATCAGCACCAACATGGCCCGCTATCAAAGGCAAAAATGATAGTCGTGTTTTAGGATGTAAATCAAAACCCAAGTCTTTTGCATCAACATCAAGCCAGCTTCTTATTGATAATGTAAACGGAGCTTGACCAAGCTCTACAGGCGAAATCCCAAAAAATATGTGGTGCATAATTGGGTTACCAACTAACACAACCTCTAATAATTTATCCCACTCAATTTCTAGATTTTCACAAGCCTCATGGAGCATCTCTGTAATTTTAGTTCTTACTGCAGCAGTCAATTTCTCATCACCGCCCTTATTCATCATCACATAAGAAACCCTACTCATCAAGTCTTCGCCAAATCGAATCTGTGGGTTCATTGCAGAAGACTCAAAAACTAATTCACCATCTTTCAAATCGTAAACATAAAGCGCTAAAGTAGTGGAACCAATATCGATTGCACCCCCAAATACTTTATGACTCCCTTGAGGATAGGCTGCAACAATTTGATTTTTATCCCGAACTGCAACAGTAAGATTACCCTTAGTTTCATGAATTAAAGGTTGCAAACCTCTTAATAGGTTGAAGTCAATACTTGCCTTGACACCTTGCTTTTCAAGTTGCGCCAAAAGGTTTTCTGAGGCGGAGGGGTTTTCATCCAATGTTGACTCTTCAAGCGTGCAATCTAAAAGAGTGATTGAACTTGAAATAGAGTAATCTTGTTTAGCATTTTTTTTACTTATATAGGCCTTATGTTCTTGGCTATCTTCAGGAACATCTATTACTAAGTCACCCTGGATACAAGTTTGACATGCGAGCCGCTTACCTTTGTAACTTGGATTATCGATGATTAATTGTTTTTCTAGACTGGTAATTCCGCTAACATTTTCAGGCTTACAATCAACACCAAATTTAGGATGCGAGCCCTCTGAAACCTCAATCCAGCACTGATGGCACTGACCATAGCCACCACATAATGAGCGTATAGCTACACCTGCATCTTGAGCAACTTGCAGCAAAGTATCTCCAGCCTCACCCTTGAATTGGCGGCCTGATGGGGTAAAGCAAACTTGCTGGACATCTTCCAAAATACTACTCCTTACTATTATGGCTATTACCATAGCCCTCAATTTGACGCTCGTTAGGACTAATTGTGTAATAACACCCTTTTTCTTCAGTAAAAATATTATGTTTCACAGTCAAATTTTTTGCATCGTCTAAACTACCGGCAGTTATGCTTATAGTTGGCAAACTGTCGTTTTGCCAAAACATATGTGCTCCACAATTATCACAAAAACCGTGCCTTGATTCCTCATGAGTATAAAACCATTTAATTTTTCCAATAATTTTAATTTTATCTCTTTTGGCCTGGCATGCAGCCATATAGTGACCAGTCATTTTTCGACACTGCACGCAGTGGCAATAGGATACGTCAGCCAAATCAAAGGCCCTATAGCTTGTTTGGCCACAAACGCAAGATCCTTTATATTCAATACTAGTCATTGTTATTGTTACGCACGTTTTCTGCGGCGTCTCCCATCCCTAACATCACTTCCATCAGCTGTTGGTTCTCTATAGGCTTTAATCCAACTTCCACAACCATCATCAACACCCGTTAAAACATCTCCAGCTCTAATTGCCTGAACTAACTCTGGGTGTAATGGGTTTACAATTGCAGAAGTCATTCCTGCTGCAATTAACATAGGAAGGAAAGCATTATTAATACCGTTTCGTTGAGGCAAACCAAAACTAACATTTGATGCCCCGCACGTTGTATTAACTTTTAACTCACTGCGAAGCTTCCTAACTAACTCAAAAACTTGATTGCCGGCTTGAGAAATCGCGCCAATTGGCATAACTAATGGGTCTACAACAACATCTTCTGGCTTAATTCCATAGTCTGCAGCGTGTTCAACAATTTTTTTTGCGACCTTAAAACGCTCGTTTGGATCTTCACTAATACCAGTTTCATCATTAGAGATCGCTACAACTGCTGCACCATACTTTTTAACTAGTGGCAGCACGCGCTCCAAATTTTCAGTTTCGCCCGTAACAGAATTTACTAGTGCTCTTCCCTGATACGCTTCTAGGCCAGATGCAAGGGCCTCTATAATTGATGAGTCAATTGAAATAGGAACATCCACAACAGCCTGAACGCGCCTTATTGCTTCAGCAAGAATTGCTGGCTCATCTGCAAGAGGGATGCCTGCATTGATGTCTAACATCTGGGCGCCTGCAGCAACCTGCGCAATAGCATCGGCAACTACACGTGAGTAATCACCAACCTTCATTTCTGCCGCTAGAATTTTTCTGCCAGTTGGGTTTATTCTTTCGCCAATCATTACAAATGGATGGCCAAAGCCAATAGTTACCTCTTTTGATGCTGAGGATAGTGTTGTTGTTGTCAATTTACTTACTCCTTCTATGAATTATTAATTGCATTTTTAATCCATGAAGCATTGGTATTTATGCCGCCTAGAGGGAAAAAATGAATATTACTGATATTAAATTTTGGATTTTCTTTTTTATGTTTAGCTAACGTTTCTAAAAAGTCATTTGGATCAAATGGAAGTAACAGTTTCTTCACATCTTTTGCTCTTTTTTGTAACACCTTTAATGAAGGCCCCACTCCGCAAGCAATTGAAAACTTAATTAAAGTTTGAAGTTTTGCGGGTCCAGCTACTCCAATATGAATTGGTATATTTATTCCATTATTAGTCAATGAGTTTGCCCACTCGATTACTGGCTCTGCTTCAAAACAAAACTGGGTTGTTATTGCTATATCAATATCTGAGCGCTCATTATATTTTTGCTTCCATTGCAGTGCGTCATCAACATTTTTATTTGAGCCATCATTATCGATATCTTTATTACCTTCAGGGTGACCTGCAAAGTGTAAGTTTTTAAAATTATATTTTTCAAATAGCTCTGTTTCTACCAGCTGCATTGAATCTTCAAACACACCCTGTGGTTTATCCACACCACCAGCTAAAAGCAAAGCTTGATTGATGCCCGCCTCCCCTTGGTAAATATTTATCCACTCTTCTAAGGCACTCTTATCCTTAATAATTCGAGCTGGAAAGTGAGGCATAACATTGAACCCTTCGCGGCTTATCCGTTTGGCTGTCTGCACCATCTCCCCAATAGGAACACCTTCAATATGAGCAATATAAACTCTGGTTTTTTTTGGAAGCAACTCTTCAAAGCTTTCAATATTGGCCGCAGTGCGAGGCATAACTTCAATCGAAAAATCAGTTAAAAATTCCTTAAGATGATCACTTACTTTTGGGATTTCTTCTTTAGAAGAAAAGAGATTTAATAATGACATTATTAACCCAGCCTAGCTTTCCAGCTATTTTTTATAATTAATTCCTTAAACATTTTTCATACTCCATTAATCTTTTATTTCCAAAGGCTGGATATCAATTTCTTCAAAAACACTATCAAGGCTTCCCGTTCCTACAAGTCTATATTCATACTCAAAGCCAAAATCTTTTGCATACTGCTGAGCATCTTTTTGCCACTGCTCATTTTCAGTTTGAGCCAAATATACTAATTTTTTATAATGCTCAAAATAAACATCAAATAGCTCGGGGTGCTTATCTAGACCCAAGCCTTTAATCATGATCCTATTAAAATTTTTAACCAAATAATCTGTCAAATAAAAAGTACCTAACTCTTCTTCTGATAACTGCTCGAAAACATCTGTTCCAGCAAAAAACTCATAACAGTGTGCACCCTTTATACGTTTTGCATCAAACTTTTCTAACACTCTATCAAGAGCGCCTCCAGTTCCGCAGTCTGCATACGCAATATATACTTCCTCATAAAGATGGGCATTCTCAGACAAATATTCTTCAACACCAGGAGCAATTAATTGAGGGCTGTTATGCCAGCTGGCCGGCAAACACTGCAAATTTACTTTATCTGAGAGTGATGGATTTTGTTTGATTAACCTCAGAAGATCGTATACTAATGCGCCACAGCCTAAAACTAATCTTTTTTTAACCTTATCAGTATTTTTCTTATCGATGATCACGCTTATTACGCAAACCAAGAACGTGCTCCTCAGCCATTTCAGCACTTCTTGCGGCATCACGGCCATATGCAGGAACTCCAATTGAATCAGCAAATTCTTGGTTCAGAGGAGCACCGCCACACATTATATGAGTATCTTTACGCATACCTCTTTTTTCCATCTCTTCAACAACAACGCCCATGTAAGGCATAGTTGTTGTAAGTAAGGCCGACATTCCAACAATTACTGGCTCATGCTCATCAATGGCTTCAAGATAATTTTCTACAGGATTATTGATACCTAAATTAATAACCTCAAACCCTGCGCCTTCACACATCATAGCAACTAAGTTTTTACCAATGTCGTGGATATCGCCTTTAACGGTTCCAATTACAAACTTCCCTAATGAAGTGTCTTCTGCAGACTCTGCAAGGATAGGCCTAAGTATTCCCATTCCACCCTTCATTGCGCCGGCACACTTGAGAACCTCAGGTACAAACAAAATACCGTCCCTAAAGTCTATTCCTACAATTTTCATGCCGCCAACCAAAGCTTCACCTAATACATCGTTAGCGTCCCAGCCCCGAGCAAGCAAAATTTCCGTGCCTTCAGTGACTTCTGCATCAAGACCGTCATAAAGGTCATCTTGAATCTGCTCGACTAATTCTTTATCATCTAAGTCATTTAAGTCGAAATCGTCTTCATCACTCATTAGTTTCCCCTTAGCTAGGATGTAAAATAAAACACTTAAAAAATGGAAAGATACCTTGAATTAAATTCGGTGTCAATCATTAAATTTACATTTTAATTTTTTTACATAATTCGTATGATAATTTAGAACGAATTTACCTTTAAGATGTTGTTATATATGATTATTCTACTTATCTGTATATGTGAAATAATTCACAAAAAAACTTGAATTTAACTAAACTTTTATTTCATAAAGTTTTTATAGATTTGTTTTGTAAAAAACTTGAATTTAACTAAACCATTATTTGCATAAAGTTTTTATAAATTTGTTTTGCGCAACTCAAACATTGGCTCATATTTTCATCAGTATTTTTTTTAAGATCTGACAATGCGCCCTGGCCAAGTGTATTTATTAAAGCTTCTGCATAAGCAGGGATAGCGCCCCAGTTTTCGACAGTATCTGACTCTATTTCAACGTGATATTGCATGGACCATGCATTTACTCCTATCCGCATTGCCTGAATAGAGCAGGCATCTGACTTAGCTAAAATAACAGCACCTTCTGGAGCTTGTGCGACCCTAACAGAGTGCCATTGAAGGCATTGCTGATGATGAGCTGTGCCTTTGAAAAGTGGATCTGACTTTCCCTCATCAGTAAGTTCAACTTCAAGAACGCCAATTTCAGGTATTTTTTGAGGACCACATGTTCCTCCAAGGGCATCTGCAAGCAACTGATGGCCTAAACATAGACCTAAATATGGTTTACCTAAATCCCTAACCCAATGCCTAATTGCTGCTTTTTCATCAACCAACCAGGGGTTTTCCTCTATATCCCAGACATCCATTGGGCCGCCCATTACCCAAAGCGCATCATAATTATCAAAGCTAGGAATCTTATCGCCTCGATGAAGATACACTGCATCCCACTCTATCCCATCCTCGGCTAAAAACTGTCTTAAAGAGCCAGGATGTTCACAGTCGACATGTTGAAAAACAAGTATGCGCATTACTAAACCTCTATATTAAGTTAATCAAAGTAAGCATTAAGTATATTAATGGAAATCATTACTCAAAATGGTAAATCGGAGAAAAAGTGATTTTTTATTAGTATTCATCTATTCCTTTTATATAATTATTTTCGATAACGATAATACTGGTTCGACCTTATTCATACTGTAGAAATGAAAACTATTTACTCCATTTTCCTTAAGATTCATACACATTTCACTTACAACATCTTGCCCAAATTCTCTCAAGCTCTCTGAATCATGCCTATAAAGTTTTAGACGATTAAAAATCCATGCTGGAATTTCAGCACCACAAGTTTTTGAAAAGTTTATTAGTTGCTCAAAATTTGTTATTGGCATTATGCCAGGAGTAATCGGAATATCAATATTGCGTTTTTGTAGTTCATCTATAAAGTGAAAATAAGCATCAATATTATAAAAATATTGTGTGATAGCCTGAGTTGCTCCTGAATTAACTTTGTCGACAAAAAAATCAATATCTGCTCCAACATCCATTGAGTGGGGATGCTTCTCAGGGTAAGCTGCAACAAGAATATCTATATTGTCATAATGTTCTTTAATGAATTTAACCATCTCATTTGCATATTCAAAGTCACCTTTATGTAAAGGCTTGCTCGGAGTATCGCCTTTGAGAACCATCACCTGACTTACACCATAGCTAATATATTTATCAATTAAATCAGTGACTTGTTTTTTGTTTGTGTCTACACAAGTGAGATGAGGTGTAATTGGAATTTCAGTATCTTGTGAAAGATTAACTATAGTATCAAATGTAGCATCTTGAGATGTTCCAACCGCACCAAATGTTACCGAATAATACTCAGGATTTATACTACTTAATTTAAGGTGCGTCTCCTTTAGAGATTTTTTTGCAGAGACCGACCTGGGCGGGAAAAACTCAAAACTAATTTTTGGACTTTGGATTTGATTAGTTTTTTTACCCCAATATTCTGAAACCCTTATAGCGTCCGAATCTTCCTCAGCTTGATACTCTTTTGGTGACTTGGGGTGCTGTACATGAGTTAATAGATTGTGCATATATAAACTCATATTTTTTCACCTAAGTACGCTAAATTGAGATTGGTTACTTTAAAGTAATTATTTTGAATGTTAGAGCTGCTCATTTATTTTCCCGTTAAGTTAAAAAAATGAGCGTCGTTATAATTGCCAAGCCTGATTGAGGTGAATCTCAATGCAACGCCCCTTGGCAGGTTTAAAACTGTAATACAATCTGATTGTTAATTTTCCAAATTATAGTAATTAATAATGTTTATTTTTATTGCATAAAAAAAAAGAATTTTGTTTCTAGATTAACTATAAATTATTAGAATTATTTTCTATTAAGTTACTTATTAGCCAAAAAAAAATCATATGCATTAACAGAAACACATATAACTTAGCATATTGTGACAAGTCATCGATTTCTTCAAATTCTAAAATACATTTGATGTGTAATAGTTTTCTTAAAATACCAAAATGTTTTAAATTATGGTTATACTTCCCAACTATAGATAATAGTATTTATATGAATCAACATAAAAAAATAATAAGTCTCGCTATTGCTTTGGCTTGCATCCTGTTAGCTATTAATTTTGGCTTTAGATCCTCCCTGGGGCTTTTTCTAAAACCAGTTTCTGAAACCTTTGGCTATGGGCGTGAAGTTTTTGCTTTCTCATTAGCCTTACAAAATCTGTTTTGGGGCTTAACTCAACCGCTTGCAGGCGCATTTGCAGATAAGTTTGGAACTGCAAGAGTAATTGTAGTTGGAAGTATTCTTTATTCTTTAGGGCTATATATTACAGCCACTGCAGACAGCTTTGTTAGTCTTCATATAGGCGCTGGAATACTTATAGGAATGGGAATTGCTGGAACTGGGCTGGGGGTTATTCTTCCTGCGATGGCAAGAATGGTTAGCCCTGAAAAAAGAGCCCTGGCCTTAGGTGTTGGAACTGCTGCAGGCTCTGCTGGGCAATTCCTTTTTATTCCTGTTGCGCGAGAATTTCTTGTTGCTTATGGATGGCAAACAGCATTAATAATAATGGCAATAGGCGCACTTTCGATGATTCTTTTTGCGCCAGTATTTAAAGGTGATGAAAAAACGAACAGTGATATTGATAATGAGACCTCTCAAAACCTCAAAGAGGCCCTTAATGAGGCGTCAGGACATATTCATTATTGGCTTTTAATTGCAGGTTTTTTTGTTTGTGGCTTTCAGTTAGCATTTATCACGGTTCATATGCCTTCATACCTTGCAGACAAGGGTTTTGACAGCTCAATTGCTGCAGCAAGCCTAGCAATTATTGGTCTTAGTAATATTTTTGGCTCTTTAGTTTCGGGTCACCTTTCAGGTATTTATTCAAAGAAATGGATACTTGCTGTCATATATGGCGCAAGGTCAATTGTGATTGTTTTATTTCTTTTAATTCCAATTTCAACTTTTACAATCTATGCATTCTCCTTTGCAACTGGGTTGCTTTGGCTAGCAACAGTCCCTCCTACTTCTGGCCTAGTCGCGCAGATGTTTGGATTGAGATTTATGGGCACCTTATATGGTATTGTTTTTTTGAACCACCAAATTGGCTCATTCACAGGCGTATGGCTAGGCGGATACCTTTTTGATACAACAGGGTCATACAACCAGGTGTGGTGGTGGGCTGCGATTATTGCAGCAATTACAGCACTGATTCATGTCTTCATAGACGAGAGACCAATTAAAAGATTAAGGGTCGCTGAAAGAACTAGCTAACGCTGTTACGAAAGTATTGCTACACTTTTAACCTGCGCAAAAACCTTCAATCCTTTTTTTAGAGCCAAAATTTTAGCAGACTTTTTTGTGATCAGCGTGAGTAAAGTGGTCTCATTTATTTTAAGCCGAACCATAATTTGAGCCTTTCCTTCAGGTGACATTTCTTCAACTATTGCTGGAAAGATATTTAAGATACTTGTGTCAATCTGCTTTTCTTTTGTGAGACTTACGTCACGTGCTGAAACTCTCAAGCGAACAATACTGCCAATTGGCAAGTGATTATCTGGAACTAAAAATTCACCGCCTGGGAAATCTAGATGCATTAGATTGAATTCTTTTTCACGGCTAATTACTTTAGCCTCAACTAATGAAGTGGCTTCGCTGCCATGGGACATTGGGAGGTCAAACCTAGTAAGCATAGTGTTTATTGGTCCAGATCCAATGACTTTTCCATGATCAAGAAGGAGTAGATAATCAGCCAATCTTGATGCTTCATCAGGAGAATGAGTTACATAGATAATTGGAATATCTAAGTCATTATGAAGCGCATCAAGGTAAGGCAAAATTTCTTGTTTACGCTTATTATCAAGCGCTGATAATGGTTCATCCATTAATAAAATTTTAGGCTTAACCAGTAAAGCTCTAGCAATTGCAATTCGCTGCTTTTCACCCCCTGAAAGTTGCGCTATAGATCGATTAAGTAATGTTTTTATATCTAATAAATTAAGGATAGAGTCTATAAATTCTTTTTCTATATTTGACGATCTTGTAATCCCATAATCGAGGTTACCCTGGACATTAAGGTGTTCAAATAAAGTAGTGTCTTGGAACACATAGCCAATTTGACGCTTGTGAGTTAAAACAAAATTTTCACTATCCTGCCAAATTGAATCGCCTATTTTTAGAAATCCTTTATGAGTCTTTTCTAGACCGGCCAATACCCTTAATAAACTTGTCT
This sequence comes from Candidatus Pseudothioglobus aerophilus, assembly GCA_014384565.1. Classification (GTDB taxonomy): domain Bacteria; phylum Pseudomonadota; class Gammaproteobacteria; order PS1; family Pseudothioglobaceae; genus Pseudothioglobus; species Pseudothioglobus aerophilus. Next base: position 33,932 of record JACNFO010000030.1, on the reverse strand, counting down.
TGCCAGATCCAGAAGGACCAAAAATAACAGTTACACCTTTATCAGGAATACTAAAATTTGCATCAAGAATGAAGCTCTCTAACTCAATCTTTATCTGGCATTCAATCACTAATTACTCCTCATGATAGAAAATCGGCGATTAAAGATATACACAACAAGGAGCATGACAAAAGATAAGACAAGCAAGCCTCCAGCTAATAAATGGGCCTGCCCATATTCCATTGCCTCAACATGATCATAAATTGCTATTGATAAAACGCCTGTCTCCCCTGGAATGTTGCCTCCTATCATTAGGACAACACCAAACTCTCCTACTGTGTGGGCGAAGCCTAAAACACTGGCAGTGATAAATCCGGATCGAGCCAAAGGGACTGCGACTGTAAAAAAGCGATCTAGTTTTGATGCGCCTAAGGTTGCTGCCACCTCCATGGGCTGCTTGCCAATAGATCCAAAAGAATTCTGAAGTGGCTGAACTACAAAAGGTAGTGAATAAATAACTGACCCAACAACGAGCCCAGTAAATGTGAAAGCGATTGAGCTTCCACCTAAGGACTCCAAAAAATTTCCGATTGGGCCATTAGTGCCCAAAGTCATAAGCAAATAAAAACCTAACACAGTAGGAGGAAGAATTAGTGGTAGAGCAATGATCGCTTCAATTACTGCCTTAAATTTAAAACGTGTTTGTGAAAGCCACCATGCAATTGGAGTGCCAACTAAAATGAGAATAACTGTAGTTATCGAGGCTAGCTTTATAGTAACTAGAAGGGCTGAAAGATCGTATTCATTTAACATTATGGTAAATCATATCCAAATTTTGAGATAATATTTAAAGACTCATCTGATTCAATAAATGACAAAAAGTCTCTTGCAAGCGAACTTTTCTTCAACAGCACTACTTGCTGCTCTATTGGCGTATAAAGTGATTGGGGCACTTCCCAAAATGAACCAGCCACAGGGTAGCTAGGGTTCATGAGTTGTGAGTAAGAAATAAATCCTAGTTTAGCATTTCCACTATTAACAAATTGAAAAGTCTGTGCAATATTTTCACCGCTTACTATCTTACCTTGAACATCTTCCCATAGATTAATTGATATAAGAGTCTCTCTAGCTGCCACTCCATACGGCGCAATTTTAGGATTAGCTATTGCTAAAAACCTTAAATCATTACTATAAAGCCGCTCGTCTTTCTCTACAAAACCATCTAATGAGCTCCAAAGAACAAGTCTTCCTAGTGCATAGGTGAATCTTGATCCAGCTTCAGATATTCCTTTTTTTTCTAATAGAATTGGTCTTACCTTATCAGCCGAGAAAAATATGTCAAAAGGAGCACCACTCAAAATTTGCGCGTAGTGTTTGCCTGAAGAGCCTGAAATAAGGATTATCTTATGATTCTTAGAAGAATGGGATTGTTTTAACTCATATTGCAATACAATTTCTTTCATTGCTGGATAAAAATTACTTGCAACTGCAACTTTAATTTCATCTGCAGCAATTTGAGTGAAGCTTAGCCCAATAGAGATTAATAAAAAATTAATCATCTTCAACTTAGTGTTAAACATATTATTTTTCATCGCCTATTTAAAAATATATTCTATAGTGAATTGCGAAATTAATTAATAAGATTAAGGTCATTCAAAACTGCAAATTTTTATGCAACTATGTTAATATATCCCACATTAGGATTACCACTTAAGAACTACTTCCACTTTTAAGGAAAAATATGTCAAAAAATAAAATTCTTTTAGCTTTTCTAATGTCTATGCTATTTACTAGTTCCTTTGCTGATTATATATCTGGGCAGAGAGAATACGTCAGTGGTAACTATGAAGGAGCTATTATTGACTGGACAGAAGTTGCTGAAGATGGAGATGCAAGAGCTCAATACAACCTTGGTTGGATGCATGCAAATGGCAAAGGGACTGCGCAAGATTTTAAGGAAGCAATTGAATGGTATAAAAGATCTGCCAAACTGGGCAATGTTAATGCGCAATATAATTTAGCCAACCTATATCTCAGAGGCCAGGGAGCTGCCCAAAATGATAAACTTGCTTTTAGTTGGTTTATAAAAGCTGCTGAACAGGGTGATGCTCCAGCTCAATACAACCTTGGAAGAATGTATCTTCTTGGTAAAGGAGATGATGAAAATATATTGGAGGCTAGATTTTGGATTAAACAAGCTCTAGAAAACAACGATGCATATATTGGTGCACTTGCACAACAAGTTTGGGATGACTATAAACTTGGAACTTATTAGCTAAGATATTACTCTCAGAAGCTTAGCTATTAAGTTAGGCTTTTACAGTTACAACTGAGCATGTTTCAATACTTATTTTCTCAGCCTCAATAATTGCAATTGTCTCTGCTGCCTGATTTAATAAATCAAGATTACTTACTCTTCCAGTAAGAATTTCATCAACAAATGCCCGTATTTCAAATTCATATCCCATACCTGCTTTCAGTTCAATAGTTTCTGGCTCAAAGCCTGATCTGAAAAGTTTAAGTGTCTCTTTTTCATCAAGAAGATATGTAGCGGTTCCATTTTCAAAATTAGCTGTATAAGACATATCAAATCCATACCCATCTTGCATTGTCCATGATCCTTCAGAGCTCACCAAGGGAGAAAGCTTTGCTTTATCAAAAATATAACTTGTTACAACATGATCTATTCCACCACTAGGTCCTTCATACCCTTGACTAAAAACTGCAACTGGAACTCCAAAGCAATAGTTGATAAAGTCAGTATCATGGACATGTAGATCTAATAATGCACCACCGCATTGCTCATGGCTTGAGTAAAAAGGGCCGCCAGGGAAGCTCGTTTGACGCTTACAATTCAAAGATAGACATTTACCGTACTCTTCACTTTCTATAGCCTCTTTAAGCCAAACCCATGCGGGCCAATAACGAAGACACATTGCAGACATAATATTAGAGGATGAGTTTTTCGCTAATTGGAGTATTTTTTTAGCCTCTTCATACGATCTTGCGAGTGGTTTTTCTACTAACACATGTTTACCTTTAGCTAATGCAGCCTCAACAAAAATAAAATGAAGGTCTGTTCCAACACAAATATCAACTAGTTCAATTTCTGGATCATTAATCAGGTCCATTCCATCAAGGTATTTTTTAGTATCCAAACTCATAACACCCCCTTGGGCTTGGCCACTAATGTTACCCTCAGCCTTACTAGAACCATCAAGCCTACTTTGTATTGAGTCAGCAATGGCAATCACTTCGACATTACTTAACTGCGAATAGATATCTAAATGTGTTGAGCCCATACTTCCTAGGCCGATTACTCCGACTTTAAGTTTTTTAATCATAATTTTATAATTTAAGGTTTTGAATTAAAGTCAAATAATTGATCCATAGCTACAGATGTTCGGGCCAGAATTGTCTCATCCCAAGGAAGCATTTCAGCAATTATTGTATTTTGGTAGTGAATCGAATTTAAGGCAGCTATCGTCTCCTTCCATGGAACATCTCCAGCGCCAATATCACAAAAACTAAAACTACCAGTCCAGTCAAAATTTTCTTGAAAATCCTTTATTTGAACTCTTTTTATTCTTGAGTTAAGTAACTCAATCCAGTGAGGTGGATGTTGCTGGTAACCAATAAGATTGCCTATATCTAGGTAAACGCCTAATTTATTTGAATCAAAAGAATCAATAAAATCTCTAAGCTCAATAGGCGAATAAAAGAAGCCATTCCATACGTTTTCAAGACACAAGTCAACATCAAGATCTTCCGCAATTGGCAGCAGCTGATTGACCGCATCCCTTAGCCGATCTAGAGCTCTATCATAACGAACAATATCAGAAGAGATTGGGCTTTTAACTACGCCAGGGACTATTAGTAATGCCTTACATCCGAGATTACCAGCAACCTTTAGCGCATCTTGGTGCAGACTAATTGATTTTTTACGGGTAATCTCATCATTACTAGTTGGACTTACTCCCCAACTTATTCCAGTAGCCAAACTATCTACAAAAACCCCTGAATCATTAATAGTTTGTCGTATCTTTAAACATTCAGATTTAGTGGTGTTAGTTGTTAAAACGCCGTCTGTTGATATCCCAAGCTCAAGCGCATCAAAGCCAAAAGTTTTTGTTTGAGCTAATGCAGATTCTATTGACTCAGTATTTGCCAGTCCGTTTTCAAAAGAAAGATAGCTTATGCCTTTAATCAAAACCCAACTCCTTTAATATAATGAGTCCAATTCTTTCCAAGTCTCAGCCATATTAACAACTTGTCCTGAAACCATGCTTTCATCAATTGCCAGAGCAACTAAACCAGCAGTAATGGCTTCTTTTGGTCCAACAGGTAGAGATTTTAACTCCCCTCTAAGAAAGCTTGCAATATCCTCGCACATCAACTTATCTGCGCCGTAATGTGATGGGTAATTTACTGCGTCAGGGGCGCTGGAAACACTAAAATCATGATCCTCTAAACACTCTCCAGTTCGTGCATCTGTAATTTTAAGGCCGCCTCGACCAAAGTCTCCTTCAGCCATCCCTCGACTACCAATAATACAAAAACGTCTCTGCTCATCAGGAACATTTAGACTTGTATGAAAAGTGAAACTTACATTATTTGGATATTCTATTAATGCATTTTGATGGTCAATAATATCAGCGTTACTCGTAAATGGATCATCAGCGCTTTCCCAATAAGATTTTTTTATTTGGTAAACATCATCATGCTGATTGCCAATAGGCGCCTCAGAGGGAACAAAATTATTTCGACCTCCAAAACTAGCTACTCTTGTTGGCCTATCACCAACAATGCTATTGTAAAGATCAATATCATGACAGCACTTTTCTAACATAAAGCCGCCTGAATATTTTTCAAGTCGGCGCCAATCTCTCATAAAGAATGATCCATGAAATGGGGCTATATGTTCATTAGCTTCAAGAGAAGTTATAGTACCTAAAGTCCCAGCATCAAGGATTCGCCTCATTTCTCTCATGTGCAATGAGTAACGCAAAACAAGCCCAACAATTAATTGACTTTCACCATATTTTTTTATTAATTTTGCGAGACTAAAGCTATCCTCTTTCGTTGTCACAATAGGTTTTTCAGAGAAGACTTTCAGGCCAGCTTCAAGACCAACTCTAATATGGTCGAGATGAAGATGATTTGGGGAAGCAACCCATAGAAGATCAAGATTACATTTTTCAATCATCTCATCAAGGCTTTCAAATCTAATCAAATTATGCGAGACATCATCAAGGATTGATAAGCCGCAAGGATCAGGATCAACATAGCCAACTAGATCTAGCTCTGGTAAATCTTCTATGAGGATTTTAAGAACATTTGCCGCTCTTAAACCTAAACCAACAATTCCAGTCTTCATGATTATTTCCTTATATCTACTTGTTTGTTTTCATAAGTGCTTGTCCCGATGAATTAAAAGCGTGGCACTTGGAAGAATCAAAGACCAGGTTCACAGTCTCACCTGGTTTAATAGTTGAGTCACTTGGCACTACAGCACAGAAATTACTGTTACCTAAAACAGAGCCATGCAAAATAACTGTTGCTCCAATATGTTCAACAACATCTACACTCATTGGAATTCCTAATTTTGAAGCAGAAACTCCCAGATCCTCTGGCCTTATTCCGATATCTATTTCGTCACCTGCTTTTATACTTGAGATATCAACAGCCAAGTCCAAAGCCAGGTCTCCAATATTTGTAAACAGATTATTATTTTTAATTTCTGTATCAGTTGTTTTAAGGAAGTTCATGTTTGGTTGGCCGATAAAGCCTGCTACAAACTTTGTTCTAGGATTATGATATAAATCCATTGGTGATCCCACCTGCTCTATAACGCCATCACGCAATACGACAATCTTATCAGCCATTGTCATCGCTTCAATCTGGTCATGAGTCACATAAATCATTGTTGTCTTTAAATTTTGATGGAGCTTTGCCAGCTCAACCCGCATATCTCCGCGAAGAGCTGCATCAAGATTGGATAAAGGCTCATCAAAAAGAAATACTTTTGGATCTCTAACAATAGAACGGCCAATGGCGACCCTTTGGCGTTGGCCTCCTGATAGTTGGCCTGGTTTGAAATCTAAACGATCTCTTAACTGAAGAATTTCAGCAGCTTTAAATACCTTTTCTTCCAGCTCCTTTTCATTAACTTTTGCGACCCGAAGTGGGAACGCTATATTTTCAAAAACTGACAGATGAGGGTAGAGGGCATAAGATTGAAAAACCATTGCGATACCTCTTTCAACTGGAGGTGCATTAGAAACATCTTTATCATCAATAATTACACTGCCCGATGTAGCCTCCTCCAAACCTGAAATGATTCTTAATAACGTAGTTTTTCCACATCCTGAGGGTCCAACAAAAACAACGAATTCTTTATCCTTAATTTCTAAATTAATATCAAATAAAACCTCTGTTTCATCAAAACTTTTATAAATATTTTCAAGTTTTACTGTTGCCATTCTTTCTTCCTTAAAAAGAGCGCACGTTCAGTGCGCATTTAAATTAACTATTACTTGTTTTTAAAGCAAGCTTCAAAAGTGCGCTTTGAGATAAGCGTCTTTTTGGAGTAAGCCTTTAAAAAATTCAGGGGTAACAAATAGCTACCCCTGAAATAGTCAACTAATTGACTTAATTACCTTCTGCTAAAATTTCAGCAGCCTCTGCAACTAGATCAGCAGCAGAACCTTCGCCCAAGATCATGCCTTGGATAGCACCATTGATGCCAGCTTGCAATGCTTTAAAGTCTTCAAACATTGGCTCTGGACCACCACTACCAATTGGCGCAACAAACGTCTGCCAGTAGTCAGTAGAATAGTAAACATCGTCCATCATTTTCTCATACTGCATGATTGGTGTTAAACCCCAGCTCTTATCTAGGTCATACTGTGCTTCACCAGATGAAAGCATAGAAGCTAACTCCATTGCTAAATCTTCATTAGCAGAACCCTTAAATACTGCAATTGAGTCAGTAATTAATAATGTACCACTTGAGCCACTAGGACCAGCAGGAATAGGGACAACTATTTCAGCAATGTTGTCATTATGCTGCCCAGCACCCCATGGACCATTAATGTACATTCCAATCTGACCATCGTTATACAACTGAGTCAATTGAGAACGCTCGTAACCCATTGGACCTTCCTGAGCAACACCTGCTAACTTGCCATAGAACTCAAGAGTCTCGATAGTCTCAGGACTATTAAAAGTGATTTCACCAGTTGCTGCATCATTTACAGAGCCGCCATTACTATATAAGTAATTTAAGAATTGGTGCATAGTGTTATCAAAGTCCTTTCCAGTTAAGCCAACACCCGCAGCCGAAGTATTATCATTGATAGCTTTAGCCATTGCATACATCCCTGTCCACGTCTTAGGAGCAACACAAGCCATGCCTGCTTCTTCAACTAAACCACAGTTGATAAACAAAGCCTTAGTAGAGAAAGCGTGAGGGAAGCCCCAAGTTTTTCCACCATCTGTTACAGTATTAAGAATACCAGGTTGGTACATTTCCTTCTGATCATCAGCTATATCCACTGGAATAATCAAACCGCTTCGAGCTAGTTGCTTAAGTGTACGTGAACCCATATAAGCCAAACCAGCTGGGTCACCAGCAGCAGCTAGTGTCATTGATTTGTCCTGGCATGTTCCCCAAGGAACTGCCTCAGCATTCACTGTAACGCCTGAGTATTTAGCTTCAAAAGCTGAAATTACTACTTGATCAGCTTCACGGATCTCTCCGCCGCACATAATCATGTGTACTTCTTCAGCCTGAACTGGGGCCATTAAACCTGCGCCCAACACAGCTAAGAAGATTACTTTTTTTATATTTTTCATTTACTTCTCCTTTTCTATTTACATCAAATTACTAGAATTAAATTATCCTAATAACGCTTTATGTGAGAGATTTACCTCTCACTCCTTTACTGCCCCTGAAGTTAAACCTGATATGAGATGTTTCTGCATAAACAGGAAAATTAACAACACGGGCAGAATTCCAACAAGACTAGCTGCCATCATTTCATTCCAGAGCACTGTCTGATACCCAACAAATTCAAATATACCAGCGGGTAACGGCATGTAATCCCGATCTTGATTAAAAGTAATTGCAAATAAAAACTGTTGGGCATAAGCACCAATAAACATTGCAACACCAACAACAATTAAACCTGGAACTGCTAGGGGCAAGATAACTCGTCTAAGTGTATAAAGGCGAGATGCGCCATCGACAAATGCAGCCTCCTCCAGTTCGTATGGAATCTTCTCTAAAAAAGACTTAAGCAGCCATATTCCTGTTGGTATAAGGAAGGCTACTCCAGGAATAATCATAGCCCAATAGGTATTTAATAAGCCATAAGAGCGTAATAATTTGTATAAAGGTATTAAAAGGACTGCTCCTGAAAACATGTTTACAGCTAAAAAGAGCGTAAGACTAGTAGTTTTTCCTCGAAAGTTAAAACGTGCGTAGGCATAAGCAGCTGGAATAATAAAGCACATTGATAAAAGAGTGACGGCTGATGCTATGAATACGCTATTAAATATATATCGAGGCAATTGAGGTACGGTAACCCACATATCTCTGTAGGCCTGAAAACTCATAGTGTCCGACCAAAACCTGCTCATAAAATCAACAAAGCCCATTGTTTCACCAACCTCTAATTCTGGACGACTAAATAAATGAGTAATTGGCCTGAGAGAAGCGACAAACATTTCAACGAAAGGAAGCAACATAAATAATATGAATAATGCGAGAGAGGCATAAATTCCAATCTTATGAAGTAATGAGTACTTATCCATCATTTCTGAACCCCACCATAGCCATATTTTTTACTCAATCTTCCCAGTACAGTTAGGTAAATTACTGAAAATACACCTAGTATTAAAACAACAAGAACTGCTCTTGTCGCGCCAGCGCCAAACTTATAGCTAAAGATTGCAGTTTTAAAAGTATCAATAATTAACGTAGTGGTTGCCCCACGAGGACCACCCTCTGTCAAAATCCAAATAATTTCAAATGAATTAAAAGTCCAGATTGCAGATAGTAATGCCATAGAAACAATCGTAGGCATAATTTGAGGTAAAGTAATTCTTCTAAAACGATACCACCTAGATGCGCCATCAACATAAGCAGCCTCATACAAATCTTTTGGTACGCCTTGCATTGCAGCCAAAAAGAATAAGGTTACCATTGGCGTTCCAATCCAAACATCGGTCACAACTGCTGAGTAAAAAGCACTCTGTTTATATGCCAAGAAACTAAATGGTCCATTGGTAATCCCAACCATTTCTGCAAAGTTTGAGAGCAGTCCAAAGTGGCCATTATATAACCACAACCATCCAAAACAACCAATAGCAATTGGCACGATCCATGGCGGCATAACTAGAGCTCGCATAAGACCGCGTCCTCTTATATTGCTTGCTAAAAGTGTCGCGCCGATTAAGCCTAAAATCATTTTAAAACCAACTGAAAGGAACATCCAATAAAAGGTTCTTGTGACAATTGAAGGAAACTTACGTCCCCCGATAGCTTTTTCATAATTTTCCCAGCCTATAAAATCAGCGCCTCCCATTAAGGTTCCGAGGTTCGAATTAGTAAAAGAAAGGCGAAAGGTTTCATACAGGGGCCAAAGCACAATCCAAAACATAACCATTGCAGCAGGCGCAATTAATGCCCAGGCAAACATTGTTGTTGTTTGTGATTTGGTTTTAGGTTTAAGCATTTGTATCAAACTACTCACTGACAAAAGCCTCCTTTCTCGTTAACGGATCGGACATGATATCAAAGTTCTCAGCTTTATAATAGTCCCATTTAATTTTATTGAATAATTCTCGATAGCTAGTTATAGCTAAATTTTCTAGTTCGGGACCTTTACGTCTATTTGATTCACTCGACCAAGCGCTTTCTGCTAGGCCCAGAATCCTTGGACAAAGCATTGATTCCATTTCGCTATCCTTCAGAATTGTTTCACACCAAAGATGCCCTTGAATTCCCTGGATATTAGATTCAAGTTCTGGCTCATTATTAGGAATAATAGGCCAATCAACAACTTTCTCAAAAGGTATGACTGCTGCCCAATTTGCTCCACGATCAGCATAATCTCTGCTCTGAGCCATATCAAAATAAATATGCTCTGCAGGACATAGGACCACTTTATAGCCTTCTCTTGCCAGATTAAAACCAGACTCCAGATTCTGCCATGAGAATAATAACTTTTCTGATTTATCATCATGATGCTGCCCATCCTCAGCCTCTTGCCAAGAAGCCGTTTTTTTATTATTAAACTCTACTCTTTTAGAAAGTTTATTAATAAACCAAGAAGCAACATCTTTACCATTATTAAGCCTATGCTTTGTCTTTAATACATCAATTGCAGGTGATTTTGTCCAAGACTCTGGCGCAACCTCATCACCACCTAAATGAATATACTCACCTGGGAAGATGTCACATAACTCATCAATCAAAGATTCAACAAGCGAAAATGTTTCTGGCATTGCAGGGTTAAGTGTGTTTTCTGAATAGCCTTGAACTGAGACCTCACAGCTTTGATCTTCAGGGTCACGCAAACCTGGAAAGAGACTAATTAATGCCATATTATGGCCAGGCAAATCAAACTCTGGCATTACCTCAATAAAGTTAGCTGATGCTCTATTGATTACTTTATGCATATCTTCTCTATCATAACAACCGCCAGTTGCATCTGGTCCAGAGCCAAAAACAGGCGGCACTAGTAATCCATTTCCTCTTTTAGAAGTTTCCGTTGCAACTTCAGGATTTCTATCAAACTTGAAACGAAAGGCCTCGTCATCAACCCCATGCCAATGAAACTTATTAAGCTTAAAGAGGCTCATTAAATCGAGTAATTTTAATAAACTGTCTACTGAATAAAAATGCCTAACAGTATCCAAATGCTGGCCTCTCCAACTAAACCGAGGCTTATCAATGATTGACCCACATGGAATTAATTGGTGATATGTTTGATTTAATTGCAGTAAAGAAATAAGGCCATAATAAAAACCTGACTCGTCTCCAGCAGTAATTTCAATATCGTCACTGGTAATAGTAATTTGGTATGAGGAGTCACTTGAATGGTTTTGAAGTTTAAGTTTTACAGAACAGGATGCCTTCTCATTAATTTCATTCACAATGCCAGAAAAAAGATTAAGATTTAATCGGCTACCTAGATCAGAGGCTGACTTGTAGGCATTGTTTATCATCTCACTGTCATTGAATAGTATATTGATAGGAGCACATAAATTACATACACCAGCGCTAGCCTCCCATGCATAAGGATGTGGCACCAATCTTAGTGAATCATAATTTACCTTATCACTTGAATAATGAGGGGTTGGTGCCACGGAGGAGATTCCTTTAAGATCCAAATCAATCATTTCAAGATTAACTACTTCGCCGTTATTATTTTTTAAAAAAACGCCCTGGGGAGCCCACCTGTGATTCATTGGCTTATGTCTAGATTCATTATAGGCGTATTTGAAATTCCATTCTTCCCCTGGCTTTAAAACGAAATTTTCAAGATGGGTTAACTCGATATACCCACCAGCACTCTTAAAAATGCTGCAATTTTCAATAGCCTTTGCGGGCGCTAGTAAACTAAAACAGAACATAAAATTCTCAATCGACTCACTAGACTTATTAATAAGCCTTGAGCAAAAGTGATTATCTAAATTGATAGATGTTGTCAAAGAAAACTCTGTAGAAAACAATATTTCTCCTCGCTGACTAGTATTATTGTAAAAATAACCTATACAGGGCTATGAATACCTACTAATCTATATAAAAATTGGTAATAAAATGGTATTATATAACAGGTGTCGATTAAAAAGTGGATAAGTTTTATTTTTTTCCAAATAAGGACGTATTAAAATACCTATAATCCTAATAAATCTCTTTATATAAGAGGTTAAAGTAGAAAAAATATACGAATAATTTAGTTCTTTTCACTTCATATTGAATTTATTATAAAAAATTTACTTTTTAAATTAAGATAGAATATAATAATACCAATTTAGTACCAATATTTTATTTTATTTAAACATAATGGATGATATCAATAGTCTAGTTAATTTTTTAATGCCCTCTACTGACAGGCCAGAGTCGCTATATAAACAATTATCCAGGTCACTTAATAGAGCAATTCAACAAGGTCTTTTAGCCCCTGGAGATGCCTTGATGCCTGAGAGAGAGTTAGCAGCTAAGCTTAATATGTCTAGAATTACTGTTCGTAAGGCAATTGATCAGCTTGTTGAAGTGGGCCTATTAAATAAACGTCAGGGTGCTGGAACAATTGTCGCTGAAAGCGTAGATTTAGTTCTTCATAAAAGTCTTTCGTCTCTTAACAGCTTCACAGCAGATATGAAAAAGAGAGGTCTCGAATCGTACTCTAGAACCATTTTGCGTGAGGAAGGTAAAGCAAGTGCTAAAGAGGCTTTGATTTTAAATTTAGATGAGGATGAACATGTCCATCGGCTTAATAGAGTCAGGTATTTAGTTAATGAGCCACTACTTTATGAAATTGCTGTTATACCTGCAGCAATTATATCTATCACATCTGCAATTGATGACTCACTTTATGAACTTCTTGAGTCCAAGAATATGAACCCAGTTTCTGCAAAACAAAATATCCATGCCATCATTGCAGACGATAACCTAGCAGATAAGCTTGAAATAAAGCCAGGAAGTGCGGTGTTGTTTGTGGAAAGAAGAGGCAAGGATTCTTCTGGAAGAGTTGTTGAATATACTCAATCTTATTATCGTGGTGATCGCTACGACTATGTTGTGGAGCTTGGATGAAACAAGCAATCAAAGGCGCTAAAATATTTTCTGGTAATGAATTCTTTGACCATAAAGCGCTCCTAATTGATGGTGAAAAAATTATTGATATTGTTAATGAGAATTCTATTCAAGATAACTTCAAAATTCAAAAACTAAACGGTGGCATCCTCTCTCCAGGATTTATTGATCTTCAGGTAAATGGTGGTGGTGGAAAACTGTTTAATAACTCGCCAGATAAAAAGAGCTTAGATGAAATAATAAAAGCCCATCAACACTTTGGCACGACCAGCATAATGCCAACTGTTATTAGTGACTCATTGAATGTTCTTAAAAGATGCACATCAACAATAACTAATGAAGTTAATAATAATAAATCCCTCCTAGGGCTTCATATTGAAGGCCCCTTCTTTAATGTTAAATATCGAGGGGTTCATCAAAAACAATATATCAACACGATAAACAATGATTACTTAAACTTATTTGAAACCCTACAAGGCTTTCCAGTGATGCTTACATTGGCTCCAGAATGTATTTCTATCAGACAGTTAAAGCATCTTAAGTCACTTGGCTTTAAAATTTTAGCGGGCCATACTGATGCAAGCTATGACCAGCTAGAAGAGGCAATTAAATATGGCCTTGATGGCTTTACACATCTGTTTAATGCTATGGGGCAGATCTCAGCACGTGAGCCTGGCGTCGTTGGTTCGGCATTATGTTTTGATAACACCTCAGCAAGTATTATTGTTGACCTGCATCATGTTCACCCTTCATTAATTGAGATGTCTTACAATCAAAAACCTCAAGGGAAGCTATTTTTTGTTTCAGATTCTATGGCCACAATTAATCATGGAGAGCCTTCTTTTGAGCTGTATGATGAGGTAGTTAGTGAATCCAATGGCCGTCTTATTAACTCAGAAGGCAAATTAGCTGGCTCTTCAATAACACAAATTGATGCCATTAAGAATGCCTATCTTAGTTGTAATATCCCATTGAATGATGCGATTGCAATGGCAACACGTTATCCTGCAAATTACCTTGGTGTTGGAAATTATCTTGGTTCATTGGAATCAGGTTATCGAGCTGACCTTGCTCACTTTGACCTTGACTTTAATATTCAAAATGTCTGGGTTGCTGGCAAACATCTAAAACAAGAGGCGTCATGAGAGTTGTTATTCTTCCAAATGAAAATGAGGCAAGCAATTTTGCTGCAGTATTTATTGAAAATTTCATTATCGAAAAAGAAAATGTGGCTCTAGGACTTGCAACTGGAAGCTCAGTTCTTTTAACTTATGAGGCATTAATTAAAAAAAACCGTACCAATAGCCTAAGCTTTATAAATACTACGACTTTTAATTTGGATGAGTACGTTGGCTTAAAACCAGGCCACACTCAAAGCTATCGTCATTATATGAACAATAAATTATTTAACCATATTGATATTGATAAGAAAAATACTTATATTCCTGAGTGCTTTAATAAGGATTATGAGCTTTGTTGTGAAAATTATGAGTCTAAGATTAAGTCAATTGGCGGAATAGATCTTCAATTGTTAGGTTTAGGCACAAATGGTCATATTGGATTTAACGAACCTACTTCTAGCCTCAGCTCAAGGACAAGAATAAAGACGTTAACTGAGAATACGATTGCAAATAATGCGCGCTTCTTTGATGATAATGAATTTCAACCATCCATTGCAGTGACAATGGGTATTGGAACAATTATGGATGCTGACACTATTATTCTCATTGGCCTAGGTAAACACAAAAGTAAGGCAGTTGCTGATTTAGTTGAGGGCCCTATATCATCATTCTGTCCAGGCAGCGCTCTGCAAAATCATCAAAATGTTGTTATTGTTTTAGATAATCTTGCAGCATCTGAATTAAAGTTGTATGATTACTACATACACACTGAAAAAATGCACCTAAAGTTTATGTGTTGAGTGTTAGTTAATAATTTAATTCAAATATATTGGGTCCAAGAAAATGAGTCTAATTTTCAAACAACTATTCGAAAGAGAAAGCTGTACTTACACCTATCTTATTGCAGATAGTGACTCGAAAGAAGCCGCAATTGTAGACGCGGTAGACATTATGATTGGCAGAGATACGGCTTTGCTAAAAGAGCTAGATCTAGACTTAAAATTTATTATTGAAACACATATCCACGCTGACCATATAACCAGTGCGTGCCCTCTAAAAAAATTCTATCCTAAAGCTAAAATTGTTATAGGCATGGAGAATGTTGATGCAGAGGCATGTTCAGACATTATGGCAAGTGAAGGCCATATTCTTTCGATTGGTAATTATGATATTACTGCAATAGAAACCCCAGGGCACACCTTAGGGTGCATGTCTTATAAGATCGGTAATAAAATCCTTACTGGTGATGCATTATTTATAAGAAGTACTGGACGATGTGATTTTCAAGGAGGCTCAGCTATATCTCTTTATGAATCAATTCATAAACTTTTTAAATTTCCTGATACTACCGAAATATATCCAGCCCATGATTACAACGGATTATCAGTTAGTACCATTGGTGAAGAGAAGAAGTTTAACTCAATGATTAGAGAGTCCTTTGATCAACAAACATTTATTAAAAATGTAAACAATTTAAAGTTAAGCATGCCAAAAAAAATAAAAGTATCCGTTCCAGCAAATCAAAGCTGTGGATTAGTAACTGCTCTAAATTAGTGGTATGAAAAAATTATTACTCCCGCACACCCAATAAAATTTGATTAGTAGATTAGAGCCAAAAAGATAACGCTAACTATTACGTTAAATAGAATCCAGAGGATGAAGTAAAAGTTATTTTTACTCACTCTCTTCATCTTTAAGAAGATCAATCTCTTCATGAAGACCTGTATTACTGCGACTCTTAATACGCAGCTCCTCTAACTCTTTCTCTAAAGCTCTCTTTCTCTTGCGCCTATCATTTGGAGAGCCATTTTTCGTATTATATTTGGCAAGTGTCATAAACGCGTACCCTTAAATGTTTCATTAAAGATTGCATCTACTCTTCTTTTAAACTCCTCTTGAGAGTTATTCTCTATGAAGATGCCTTGAACATACTCTTTAAATTTTTGAGCCTTTTCATATTCATCTGGGATATTTTCTAAGCGTGGTTCTAGTTGCTGTATTTCCATTTTATCTCCTCTCTTAGTTTTCTCATTAATTTATTATCTCAATTGGAAGCTCACCTCTAGCAAATGTCTGCTTTAATACTACTGTTGATTCAATACTGGCAATACAGGTCAAACTACCAAGCGATTTTTTAACAAAACTTTCATAGCCAAGTAAATCATTTGCAATAATCTTTAAAAGATAATCATGCGAGCCAGTTATGACAGAGCATTCTAGTACTTCTGGTAATTTTTTCATTGCATTTTCAAATAAGTCAGCGCTGATATTTGAATTCTCAGTTAGCCTTATAAAGACGTAGACCATTGCATTAAAGCCCATCGATTCTGGCTTTATATTTGCGCTATAGCCACTAATGACTCCAGCCTCTTCAAGTTTTTTAACCCTTCTAAGGCAGGGCGTATCTGACATGTTTAATTTTGCAGCCAACTCTGAAATAGCTATTCTTCCCCTAGTCTGAAGAATAGATAAAATGCTTAAATCCTTAGTATCAATATTAATATTCATTCTTAATTTCAAATAAATTAGTGATATTCAATAATAAAATACTTATTATTAATGAATATCTCTATTATTATACTATTTATTAGTTAGTTTTGGTGATTAAAACTTGATAAATAATGATATTATGACTTTTTTATATAAATAACCTTAGCAATGACTCCAAACTCGCAAACCTTTGATTACTGGATTAGAAATCGCTTTGTTGAATTAAATTCAGAGCTTGAGGCTCTTTACTCAAGTCAAAGCGAACGCACTAATGTTGAGTCCGTTGGTGGCCATTTAAAGCAAGCGCTTGAAGATGAAGGCAGGGAGATAATTAAAACACTTTTATCGGAGGGAAATACTGATGAAGGGTTTGATAATGCATTCGATTTATTAGGGAATGTTGGCCTCTATATGGCGGCATGTCGAAGACATGAAATCACCGACCCTTCAAAACAATCCACTTCACCATTGAAAGAGGCCTCAGGGCTTGCTATGAATATAGGAGCCTCAATTGGTGTTACGCCTCGCTTTGCTACCGCGCACCTTTCAACACATAACAAGGCGGTTGACGGAGTATATAAAAGCTTTACAAATCTGCCTGCTGAGAAATTATTTCTTGATTACAACACTAAAGCAATTCTTGCCTATAAAAGAGCCGCTGACGCGTTACTCAAACTTCACCCACTAGGCATTTCTCATCCGATGTGTCCTGAACTATTAGTAGTCGTTAAAGAGGCGCTTGAAGAAGTCATTGAATCGAATGCTGCATTATTTAATAAGCTTAGTGTTGATGACTTCTTTTACTGTGTTCGTCCCTACTATAAGCCCTATCATGTTGGATTTCAGGTGTATCGAGGAGCAAATGCAGGTGACTTTGCAGGAATAAATGTCATTGATATTTTGCTTGGACTCTGCTTTGCTAATGAGCCCGCTTATTCACAAATGCTCGTTGATAAATTTCTATATATGGTCCCAGAAGATCAAAGTATTCTAAGAGACTGCATGAGAAGAACCAGCATTATGGATGAGTTCCTAAGTGCTGACGTTTCCTCTAAAAATTGGTACAAGGACAATCTAACTCTGTTCCTTGAAATTTGTCAGCTTCATGGTGACGCTGCTACCCAGCACCATAATCAGCTCGTTGAGAAATATATTGCGCAGCCCTCAGCAGACCTTAAAGAATCTCAACTTAGTAATATTACCGCGAGCGGCCCGCCATTAAAAGTTTTACTGGACTCACTTGAAAAATTAAGGGATCGAAGGGCAGCTGCTGATCGCAGTGATATACGAACGCGCTTTGCTGATATTGCGCTCCTCAAAAAGCGCTTGTTAACTAATGGCAAAATAAATAAGCCTAGCTTTAAAGAGGACTTTATTTTAACGAAAGCAAATTATCTCCTTAATCACTCTGTTGGAAGGCCATTAAAAACCTCTGAAAAAAACTTTTCAGAGCGGCTGTATACTCCTTGGAAAAATTCAATTAGCGAGCCTTGGGAGCAATGGCTTGGGATTATTAATGAGTTTACGGCATCCTTAGCGAAGCTCTTTAATGCAAAGCAATCTGAATTCTGCCCACAAGTGAATTTGTCAAGTGGATTAACTAAAATATTGATGTCTTTAGACCAAGCTCAAAGCAAAAACTGCGTCATATTGGTTAGTGAAATTGACTTTCCAGGAATGGGTTTTGCCTTACAAAAATCATTGCCTGAAGACTGCGAGATTAGATTTATTCCCTCCAATGTTGATATAACGAATGCAAGAGTGTGGGACGAGTACCTGACCAAGGATGTTGATTTAGTTTTCGTCAGTCACGCTTACTCAAATACGGGTCAGCTGTCGCCAATCTCACAGGTGCTTTCAATTGCAAGAGCTAGAAATATCATCTCTATTTTAGATATTGCCCAGTCTGTGGGTATTGTGCCGATAGACCTAAAGGCATTAAACCCTGATTTTATGATTGGATCAAGTGTTAAGTGGTTGTGCGGCGGCCCTGGAGCTGCTTATTTATGGGTCAACTCAGATTGCCTAGCTACTTGCAATCCTAAAGATGTGGGCTGGTTTAGCCATGAGAATCCATTTGAGTTTGATATTCATAATTTTCGCTACCGTGACAGTGCACTTAAATTCTGGGGAGGCACTCCATCAATTGCGCCCTACGCTATAGCAGCTCACAGCATAAATTACTTTACTAATATTGGTTTAAAAAATATAAGAAAACACAACCAACTCTTAATTGAAAAGACTGCAAATGCGCTTGACTTGGAATTCGTCTCTCCAAGGGAAGAGGCGATTAGAGGAGGCACGATGATATTGGACTTTGGGGGTAACCAACAGAAAATATTAAAGCAACTTACAGAGCATAACATTAGCGTTGATCTAAGAAGCCATGGAATCCGAATATCTCCCCACATCTATAATGATGAGGAAGATATCGATCAACTATTGAGCGTTATAAAGTCAACAAAACTTTAAAACTAGTCCTACTAAATTAGGATTTAAGTCCATTGCGCTAGATTACTAATTAAAATAGGGCGTTATGGATATGACAACACCCGCACTGCTTTTCCCCGCAATTTCTTTACTATTTGTAGCCTATACAAATCGCCTTCATTCTTTAAGTGTCCTTATTAGGGCAATGACAACTGAGGGTAGTGATGAGTCAAAGACAAAACATACGGAGGAGCAGCTGGATATTCTCAAGAAGCGCGTTACTTATATTAAAAGGATGCAGGTCTTTGGAATTGTAAGTTTTATTTTCAATCTAATGACAATTATTTGTTTTTATATTGAACAAATTTCTCTTGCATATTATATTTTTGGCTTTGGGCTTTTAATGCTGTCAGCATCTTTAATTTTTGCGCTGCTTGAAACATTAATTTCAACTAAGGCGCTAGATATTCACCTTGAAAATTATAAGGGTTAAGTTTCTATATCAAAAACAATAATCCCTTTGTGTCCACCTTTACACATCGAAACTAGTTTACTTCCAAGAAGGGCATGTCCTGGATGCTCGTTATATTCAAGCAGTGCCTGGTGATTCTCAAAACTTACTATAAAGCCAGAATTATAGTCGGCTGATTTTTGCTCAAAATCTAGATTATTCCCATACTCAAAATCATTCAAACCTTCAACCTGATTCTTGAGATTTGAAAGGCCCTCAAAAATATCAAATTGCTCAGACTCACTTATCTCAGATTTAAAATTAAGAAATACGCAGTGCTTTATCATGTGCTATATAAAAATAAGTTACGTTTTTTTGCCTATATTGTCAGCAATCAAACAAACTATTTCGAACATTATTGCATTAGCAACATGCGCTGTAATTTGGTTCGGTGAATCAACCGTTGGCATAAGGCAAACGACGTCACCACCAATTACGTTTTTTCCACGAAGCCCTTGCAGCATCTGAAGCACATCTGGCATCTTAAAGCCCTCAATTGCCGGCTCCAGATTTGAAACACCTGGCGCCACAGTGACGTCCAAACAGTCTAAGTCAAAGGTGACATAAATAGGCGAGTCACCAACTCGCTCCTGGATCATCTCGATGCATTTTTCAACGCCGTACTCGTCATACTGGTCTTTAGTAATTATTTCATAGCCCAGCTCGTAACTAGAGTTAAGCCAATCTAGGGTTCTAGTATTGCCCCTGATTCCAACCTGAATACTTTTTGAAGCATCTACAAAGCCATCTCTAACTAGGTAGCTCGCCCAATGAGCCGCTGATTTAACCGCGCCCAAAAAATGATCAAGCTGATGAAACGCATCTGTGTGCGCATCAAAGTGAACAAGCACCGCTTTCTCACCGCCCGTTAATTTCGATTTTGGACCTGCAATTGCCTGAAGGATTCCGCCAGTAATTGAGTGGTCACCGCCAATTGAAACTGGCCTAACACCCGACTTGGCAATAATGTCATAAAACTCGGTAATGCGCTCTATGCATCTCTCGTTATTATTAGCTTCGGGCAGAGGAACGTCACCAAAATCTCTAATTTCGCACATCTCCCAAGGGGAAATACCAAACTTAAGGTGTCCACGTCTTCCCTGCGCAGAAATATTTCTGACTGCTCTAGGGCCCAAATGTTGATCGCGCTGAGTAGTGCCATTTCCAGTGCTATGAGGAACGCCAACGAGTGCAATATCGCAGCCCTCGGTCTCAGGATTATGAGGACAACGAAATAGCGTTGGCACGCCCCACCAATAGAGACCATTCATCATCGCAGCGTTATCTCTAGTTTTCTTATCCATGCTTTTAGTCTCTATAGGTGGGAAAAAAATCTACTCAAACTTCTCACTTACTTTACTTAGTATAGCTTCTTTATAGGGCACCTTTAACTCCTGTGAAGCCCATGATGCAAACCCTAAGTCAACCTGCTGCCCCCATGTCTCGATAGGATTTTTAAAGCTTGTAACAGAGGACTCTGTCGGCGCTGCTAAAAATAATGCCATCTCCTCAGCCTCAGCCTCTTCAGTCTGATTTTCTGGAGAAACATACTCGCTGATATTAATAAAGTTGGCAATGTCTGTCATCCAATAAATACAGTGACGGTACTCTGCTGCAAGATTAGCGCCCTTTATATACTCTTGAGAGAGCGTAGTTATGGCCTCTGTTTGAGCCGCAACAATTTGGCCGTTAGTCATCTCCATATCCGTTCCATCAATGGCGTGATAGGCATAAATTCTATTCATTATTTCTTCACCGGCAGTGAGGCCGGCCATCTCTGGCCTGGTAAGCTGAATATAAATAAGTGCTGAGCATCTTATTGCCTCTTCTGAAACTTTTGTGTCCGCATAAGATGGGCTCATAAATCCGATGGATAGTAATAAGATAGTAAATAGTTTTTTCATAAATAAAAGCAAATTAATTTGAAGAATTAATAAAGTATAAACAAAATAGTTATCCAAATAATGTCTTTAGTGATTAATAGTTGCTAAAATAATGAGCTGGTCTTTTCACTCATTTAAAAAACTTATATGTCAAAAAAATATCTAATTTTTGGTGCTACTGGATCTATTGGATCAAGCCTTGCTGAGCAGCTTACAAACTCAGATCATGAAGTGCATTTAATTGCCAGAAATGTGGATGAATTAAAACCATTATCAGAAAAACTTGGCTGTACTTTCTCTATTACTGACGTGTTAGAAGAAAATTTTATTGACAGGGTTAAAGCAGATACTTCAGACTTTGATGTAAAGGGCGTTGCATACTGCGTTGGATCAATTGACTTAAAGCCGCTTAAGAGAGTGAGCGAAAGTGACTTACATAACTGCATGAAGTTAAACCTCTACTCGGCAATTGAGTCGATTAAGGGTTTTCAAGAAGGGTTAAAGAAAAATAATGGGTCAATCGTTTTATTCTCGTCCGTTGCCGCCCAAAAAGGCTTTACCAATCACACAATTATTGCAACTGCCAAAGCAGCGATTGAGGGCCTAACAGTAACGCTTGCCGCAGAGTTTGCCCCAAGTATTCGCGTTAACTGTATTGCGCCAAGCTTAACAAATTCAAAAATTTCACAGTCCATGCTAAAGAGCCCAGTTGTCGCTGAAGCTCTAGCTAAAGCGCATCCACTTAAAAGACTCGGTGAAGGAGAAGACTCGGCAGCGCTTGCTAAGTTTCTTCTGAGCGATGAGAGTTCTTGGGTGACAGGACAAATCATTGGGGTTGATGGCGGAAGATCAGCCCTAAGCTGACTCAGCCGCCATAAAAGATAAGAACTAGCTAGTCTGTGACGCTCAAGAAAATTTTAGGTGCACCCGACATAATCTTTATTATATCGTTATTGTCACCTTCACTAAATTGAAGGGAGTTTGCATCTGTTGCTTTAACGCTCATAGCAAAAGTAGAATCTTCTGTTACAGTGTATGAGGTATCAAGATCAGTTATCCATGCAATTTTTGCAGCAGTTTGACAGGTTGTTGCAAAGACATCGGCAGTCGTAAGTAAATTAACTGTTGGCGTTCCGCGTGCCGAACCAGTACCCTCTTTTTCAAACGACATTTTATCGCCGTTAGCCCCTAAAGCGGCCGAACAATAAGCCTCACTAAACCTAACAATTACTTCATTAGCAAAGACCACTGTTCCTTCAGACGTGCCGCAGTCCATATTCTTTACGCCACCTTCAAAAGAGGTGCCGTGCACAGTAGCTACTGCATCGTTATCACTATTTTGAAACGCTGTTGGATATAGACCGGCATTACTCGTCCAACAATACGTGCCGCCATTTCCATCACCCGATGACCCATCAACCGCAGCCGACATTCTTCCTGACCACTGCATACCCAACTTGTTACTCAAAAGAACATACACGAATGGATAGGTCCCTGGATCAATTGAAAACTCTGGAATATCAAGGGTTGCACTAACGCCTGCCTGGATATCAAGTTCAATTCCTGCAGCGCTCTCAAAGAACATCTGACAACTCGTCAAGTCATTTAGGTCTGGGTCAGCTGTGCAAAGACCCATTTTGTATAGGTTCAGCTTATATGTATCGGGTGTGATTCCGCAATCAGTGGTTGCGGTGTTCGCCGTATAGTCCACATTTCCTTCAGTATCATAAAGTGTGGTATCGCCCTTAACAGGTGCTCTTGAATTACCACTACCATCAGCAGCAATAACAATAGCTCCAGCTCCATTAACCACGCAAAGCGCATTGGCACTGTTTGAAAATGCTATTGCCGCTAAAAATAAGGTAGTTAATAAAATTATTTTATTTAAGTTAAGTGTTTTCATATTAGATTCCAGTTACTGTTAATGTGCCAGACTTTTTCTTAACAAGCTGATTTTCACGCTTAACAAGGTCATACCTTTCTGCGCCAAGCTTTTTAAGTTCATAGGCATTATCGGCAAAGGTAAATAGTGTTGGTCTTACGTGTTTCTCTTGACCAAAGGCCCATGTATAGTTAAGAGAAATTGAATCAGTATCCTTCTTAGTAGCATCTTTATAATCGGTACGGACGTAATTCAAAGATAAGTTATCAGATAAGCTTCCACCTAAAGAGTACTTCCGCATCTTTTGATCTTTTAGGCCATCGATACCATCCCACTGCACTGCGTTCATTCCAAACATCATGCCAGGAAGGTAAGGAAGTGCCACCTTGAAGCCCATGTCCCTTCCATCTAAAACCTTTGAGTCGGTTCCGCTCTTATCTTTAATGTAGCCTGTGGTGCCGTTGTATGTGTTCACTCTTGTCTCAAAGACTGAGCTAATGACTTCAATACCAACACCATTTCGCTTGTGATCATTTGGGAACTCGTGATCATAAAATGCATTTACGCCTGTCATCCAGGTTTCATCAGCATTAAGCATTCGGTAACCAAGGCCAAGATTAAGCGTTGTCCTATCATCAAAACGATTGAGGTTGATCTGGTTAAAGATGAATGAGTTTGGGTTATCGCCAAAAGCTCTAAGTACGCCAATGTCCACTGAAGAGTCACCCTCTTTTAGGTTGGTGCTGACCTCAACGGTATTGAAGTTTGGACTTAAAAGCGCCCCTATTCCAGTTGAAACAAAAGAACTGGCAGAGCTTGTCATTCTGCTCATTAATGATGATTTAATTTGCTCAGAATCATCTGCACTTACACTCAAAGAAACACCAAGTGACATTGTCAAAACTGCACTAAGTGAAATCCTTGTTAAATTTGAACTTGATATTTTCATATCATATATCCCCGATAAATAAATAATTTAAAACAAGGTGTATTATAAAGGGGCAATTACTAGATGTATATATTTCAAAATGGACTATTTATTACCATAATTTTTTGAAATTTCTAAGTTAATAATTCTATTTTTTTATATAGGTCTTTGGAGATAGTTATCGTTTCTGATTTCTCACGTACCTTTCTTTTTTCAATACGCCTATCACCTGGAAGTCTTGTAGCAGGCTGCTCAAGGATCGCACCGACTAAAGTTTCTGTTCTCTCTGCAAAACTCTCTCCAGAGAAAAAACTAGGGTCAATGGCAATAATCAGCTGACCAACGCCCGGTGAATCACCCTCAGCGTTCAGAAAAGAACTCGCCTCAAAGCCAAAGTTAGAGCCAGTAAGTCCAGCTGCAAGCATCTCTACCATAAGTGCAAGCGCACTCCCCTTGGCATCTCCAATTGGCAGCATCGCCCCCTCAAGTGCTTTTTTTGCATCCGTTGTTGGCCTCCCTTCTTTATCTATCGCCCAGCCCTCTGGAATTTTTTCATTGAGTTGATTGGCCACCATCACCTTGCCGCGTGCTACCTTACTTAAACTCATATCAATGACTAATGGAGCAGCAGTTTCTCTTGGCGAGGCAAATGCAATCGGATTGGTTCCAAATAAGGGCTTTGATCCGCCCCATGGTGGAATCGCTTTAGGCGTATTACCAAACATCAATCCAATAAGGCCATCTTCAGCGAGTCTTTCAACGTGCCTTCCGGCCTGGCCAAAATGATGCGAGCGAGAAATGCTAGCGGCTGCTATACCAAAACTCTTACAGGTCTTTGTTATCTCAGTAAGGGCTAATGAGATGGCAGGAAAGGCAAAGCCATGATTGGCATCAACTCGAATGACACTCCCCTTTGAACTTAAGAGTGAGGGGGATACATTACCAGCGACCTTGCCAGACAATACCTGCTCAACGTAAGAAGGTATTCGCGATAAGCCATGGCCAGCCTGTCCATCAAACTCAGCATTGATTAATGCGTCAGCGACTTCCCTTGCATTCTCATCAGAAGTCTGGTTATTTGTTAAGGCATTAAACGCTAAATCCCAGGCCTCTTTCTCACTTATCTGCAATGTTTTTATCATCAAAAGTCCCTATAAAATTAGAAATTAAATTATAGTTACCTTAAGGACATATAGTGCAATAATTTGTGATGATAAGTTTCTCATTAAAAACAAGGATTAGTTTTTATTTCAGTATTTTCTGGCTATTGTTTTCGTTTTTCATTGCGACAACCTACTCGAAACTAAATGATCAAATAATTATTAGTTGGTTTGATCTTTACAATGTTTATTGGCATATATTCTATATCGTTGGCTCTCCTGTATGGATTTACTGGATTGTTATAAAACCCTATAATTGGATCAAGAAAATTCGTAAAGCGCGAGAAAAAAAATGAAAATTAATGCAGGTATATTTCAATACAAAATGCGCGATGAAACTCCTTTAAGAAAAGTTCAAAGGTTAGAGAAAGAATTACAGCAAACTGCTGGATTAGACTTAATCGTTTGCCCTGAGCTATTCCTTTCCGGATACGGGAGCTTTGACAAAATCAAAGAGTTTTGTGAGGAGAGCGGTGGCGAGTACGCAAAAAAAATAAGCCTACTTGCAAAAAAGTATTCAACTGCTATTGTTTATGGTTATCCAGAAATATCTAGAAACAGTCTGTTTAACTCAGCTCAGTATTTTGACAACCAAGGCCTCTCAGTATCAAATCATCGTAAAAAAATGTTGCCACCTACTGCTGATGAATCAAAGATATTTGAACCGGGTATTGAGAACTCGATCATTACTATCAATGGAATTAAAGCTGCGATCGTCATTTGTTATGAATTAGAATTTCCAGAGCTAATTCGTAAATTAGCCCTACAAGGCGTTGAATTGATTATCGCTCCAACCGGCCAGTCATCCAATTGGCCAGCTGCAGCTCTATATAATTGCAGAACTAGGGCATTTGAAAATGGCATATTTGTGATATATGCCAACTCCACCGGAACACTCAACGGTATAAGCTTTATGGGTGAGAGCAAAATTATTGGCCCCGATGGATTAGATATTAACAACGCAAATGAAGATGAAAAAGTTATTGTTGGTGAAATCAATACCGATCAAATTTCATTAGTACGCAAGAAATTACCTTATTTAGATGACGCGAGAAAACTCAATTAACTCTCTTTATATGCTATCTGGAATGTCATCTGCGTATTCATCAGATTGATCTTTATCATAATAATAGGTCTGAATTTTCCACTCTTTGACGCGCGGATTTTTATTGATCTGGTTATATAGCTTGACTAAACCCTCAAAAGGTTGAATAACTTCTGCTGAGATATCATCAATAACTCCCGAAGCAATCCACCCTAAAAGACTCCAAACTGCAAGATCAGCAATCGTCATATTTTCTCCAACAAACCAGTCTGAGCTGTTGGCACTTAAAATATCTTGCAAATAACCAAAGTATGTTGGCAGTTCATTAGAGGTCAGCTCCTTTCTCATCGCCTTCTTTTTCGTTGGATCACTTTCTTTCATTGAGGGACTTAAAAGGGCATTAATATTCTCAACAGCAACAACGATTTGGTCTACCTTGCCTGCCT
Source organism: Candidatus Pseudothioglobus aerophilus (assembly GCA_014384565.1). Classification (GTDB taxonomy): domain Bacteria; phylum Pseudomonadota; class Gammaproteobacteria; order PS1; family Pseudothioglobaceae; genus Pseudothioglobus; species Pseudothioglobus aerophilus. Next base: position 7,228 of record JACNFO010000030.1, on the reverse strand, counting down.
CAATAATATCCTCAGGGTACATACCTCCAAGCTTTCCGCATATTCTTGCAATTGCCATTGTTTGTGCAATGCTTTCTCCATTTATAAGAAGTACAGGTAATTCACGGAAAGGAATTATCGTACCGTCTTTCATTTTCCCATTCTCTTTGGCATAATCCCAATCATCGTCACTAGGCCTGACATCATCAAACTTTATATTTGCAATAAATAAAGGTAGTCTTGATATTTCAGCACGCCAAAAAGGTAAATCGAAATATATAATTTTTATGTCCACTAGCTCATCTCCAAATTATCCTAATAGCTTTAATTATAGTTAATAAAAACATTATCCTTAAACTCTCCTTTCAAGCGCCTACCATCATTTGAATAAATCATAACTCCCTGGCCATTTCGCTCGTCATCTAACCACTCTCCTTGATAGCTACTGCCCTCTTCATATTTCCCCCTATCTTGATAGGTCATGATGCCAAAGCCATTACGCATATTATTTTTAAAGCCACCCTCATACCTTCGGCCATCTCGATAGGTCATGACGCCATAGCCATTGCGCAGATTATTTTTAAAGCCACCCTCATACCTTTGACCATCTGAATAAGTCATAATGCCTTTCCCGTGAATAGCTCCATCTTTAAAATTTCCCTCATAGGTTTGGCCATCTAGATGAATAAATAAACCACTACCATTGGGTTTATTACCCTTAAAACTTCCAAAATATTTTGAGCCATCTATGGAGTCATAGACCCCCATCCCCGACATACAGGTTGCTTTAGTCAAGTCAATCAAGCATTCATCAACTTGTCCTTTATAGACACTTCCATCCGAAAAATCAATCCTGACAACCCCTTCTAATCCCTCAAGGAATACATCATTTTTGTCTGCGAAGACTTGGCCTGCGAGAATAAAAATAATTAGAGGCAGTATATTTGCCTTAGCCACAAGCCCCACCAAAACGACTTCGAATGATAATTTCTTTAGCTACAGGGGGGCTGACGTTAAATTTCCGAGCAAGATAATCAATGCTTTTATGTTGATAGGTATAAAGCATTACCATCATATAAATTTCATCATCGGTAACCGCTGGACCATTATTAGAATGCTTAAAAGATTTTTGCCCTCTTGCCATATGATTAGATACTCTCAGACATTACTCGCTCTGCATCTATTTGAGTATTTGTTATGGGTGCGAGCATAAAGCGATTCTTAATTCTTTTCCCTCGAGGGAAAGTTAACGACGTTAAGAGTTTATTCATATTTTTCTACTTAGCATTCTCATCAAAGGAATAATTCTATTTATACTAAGATTTTATTTCATTTTGTCATTACAAGAAGCGTTATCCACTGATCTAAATTTTTGATTCATGATTTAGGTGGTGATCGAAAAAGCCAACAATCTCATCCTCAAGTTTTTTAGCTAATTCAGTAGCAGGAATTTCACCAGACAAGCCAAGTGTTTGCATATAAGGAGAAAAAAGAGGCGCATCCGAGTAATCAAAATGCTCTGTCCCTGTCAAAAATAAAGTTGATTGGCTTGTGCTGCTATCAAGAAACTTATTAAGCTGCTGGTAGTTAAGTGGATCAGGCCATGACTCCCTGCCAATATAATAAAAAGGCTTATCAGAGCCGCTATCAATAATATCCAGTGGCACGGGTATCATCCACCCATCAAGTGCTATTGCGGCGTCAATACGCTCGTCTTGGATGCTGGCAATTAGACTTGTCGCCCCTCCATAAGAATGACCAAAAACACCAATATGCTCCATATCAACGACAGCCCAAACTTCGTCTCCTTTTTGCTTGTTGATGTCGATAGTGTCAATCATAAAACGAATATCACTTACACGAGTTTTGAGCTGAGGATTACGTAACGCCCAAAACTCCTCCTCGCTTAACTCACCCTCATATCCAGACCTAAAGTCTGCAATGGTTCCGTCCTTAAAAAGCGTAAGGCTTGCATCATATGCATGGTCTACAGAAGCAACAATATAGCCCCTACTCGCTAGTGCTTCGAACTGCGCTGTATTTTGAAAACGCATACCCCAAATGCCGTGCGAAAAAAGAACCAAAGGGGCGCCTTTTATCTGTTTATTCACAGAGGCATCAAGGACTGAATGCGTCCCTATGTATCGTAAATGATTAAAAAGAAATTGGGGGATCTCCAGAATACCACTCAGAGCTGGTAGCCACTTATCTGCTGACACTAAGTATGGAACCGGACCTGAATTTGTATCTTCACTTGGATACCAAACCTGAACAACAATGCGTCGTTTATCATCTTTTTCTTCTGTAAACCACTCGTCACGGGAGTCATCGGTCCATTCAAATATTCTTGTTCCAACAGCATAAACACCAGATGGCGTTGGCAGATCTGCTAATGGTATTAACCTTGGAATAATTGCTCTGTGTCCTAGTAGGGCGATTGTTGTTAACACAATAACTCCGCCCACTAACAACTTGACTGATTTCTTTATCATTTAATACGAGAGAGGTAACTTAATTAGCGCATGCCACGGTGCTTTTTAATGAGCTCATAAGCGCTAATGATTTCTTGCGTTTTATCATTTGCTAATTTTATCATTTCATCCGGTAAGCCTTTAGCAACAAGTTTATCTGGATGGTGCTGAGCTAATAGTCTGCGATAGGCCCTCTTAAGCTCTTTATCAGTAAGGCTTTTGTCAGCGCCTAATATTACATATGCATCATCGATTGTTAGTTTGCTAGATTTGCCACTCGCAACAGCAAACTGCTGAATAAGTCGCTCTAGCTCATGAATAGGGAAGCGCAGTTTTTGAGCAATATATTTAAGAGCGTCGTACTCTTTATCATCGAACACACCATCTGCATAGGTAGCTTGAATTTGAATCTCTAAAAACATCCGGACTAGGTGCGTGCGCCTATGACATTCGCTGCGGAACTGCTCAAGCACTTCGTCGAGATTAAAATCATTTTGCTTACCTTGGTTAAAGAGCTCTTTTGCAGCTTTTTGCATATCTTCAGATAACTGCATGTGCTGCATAACTTGCTGAGCTAGAAGAATTTCAGACTTTGAGACTTTACCATCTACTTTGGCAATGTAGCCCATAACTGAAAATACACTACTAAAAAATGCTGCTTGAACGCGCTGCTGATCACCGGGCCGATAATCTGAAGCAGATCCACGGAAATTAGACTTACCTTTTGAAAGGTTACCCGCGAATGCAACACCAAGCATCGCACCAAGTGGGCCACCAATCATATAGCCTAGCGCCCCGCCTAAAACTGATGTCCACCAACTCATAGTCGAAGCTTCTTCATAAAGTTATCTTATAGGTGAATTTAAAACGCAAACCACCACCCATATTTGCTTTTGCAGAAGCCTTAGGTGAAGGAAAAACAGTACCATTTTCACTAATATAGGTCGCTTGACTTGTTAACTCAATAGCCTCAGAATCATTAAAGCATACTATCTTTCTCGTATAAATCTCTTGTGAAATATGCTCAGGAATTAAAGCTGCATCCATCCATCTGCAGAGATCCTCGTCAGTCCAATCTTCCAAATAATTTGCATATGAAAGACTTGAAAGGCTAATTAAGAATAAAAATAAATATGTTCTGATCATAATGTTAATTATAAATAATAGGTGAAAGGGTAGGTGTAGATTAGGAGTTTTTTAGATAAATATTTATGGCACTAAAAAAGTCAAAACTTCGTTTGATACCTGAGGGGGATAATATCTCCATCAATAATCAAATAAACATGATAATGTTGTCTTTTTTAGCTTTTTCTAACTATAGCGACACTCAATGAGTTCAAGCAGTAACCAAACTAAGGCTTACGATTTTAAAACCAGAGATATTAAGGTTTTAAAAAAGCTCTTGCCGTATTTACTGAAAATGCGAGCTCGTGTTGTTTGGTCTGTTAGTTTTTTAATGTTGGCGAAATTGGCAAATGTTGGCGTTCCCCTTGCTCTAAGAGAGATCGTTGATGGACTTGATCAAACGAATTTAGTCTTGGTGTTGCCGCTTGGCATGCTACTAGCTTATGGCCTTTTACGACTGGCAAGTTCACTGTTTAATGAGCTTCGTGATGCGATCTTTGCCAAAGTTCGTTACCACGCGATGAATTTGATTGCACTGGGCGTCTTTAGGCATTTACACACTTTGGATTTATCCTTTCATTTGGATCGTCGCATTGGCGGTATTACCCGTGATATTGATCGGGGTACGCTAAGTGTCTCCACCTTGCTTTCCATTTTTGTCTTTAATATTCTGCCTTCATTATTTGAAATATGCTTAGTAATCGGTATTTTATGGCTAAATTATGACCTTCTTTTTGCTGGCGTCTCTTTATTAACTGTGTTCTTTTATGTTGCGTTAACATTGGCCATTACCACTTGGCGGATGAAGTATCGCTACCAAATGAACGATATGCAATCCGAGGCCAATACCAATGCGGTCGACAGTTTGATTAATTACGAGACCGTCAAATACTTCAATCAAGAAAAATTTGAAGTCGATCGTTACGCCCAGACGATGCAGCGCTGGGAGGATCTAGCCACCAAAAGCTTTACCTCCATGACAGCGCTTAATTTTGTCCAAGGCGCGGTGATTGCGATCGGTGTGACCATTGTGTTGATTATGGCGGCACAAGGTGTAGTCGATAAGAGTCTTAGCTTGGGTGACCTTATCATGATTCAAGCGCTCCTCTTACAACTCTTTATTCCGCTCGGTGGCTTGGGTATTATCTATCGTCAAATTAAACATAATTTCATCGATATGAACAATATGTTTGACCTATTAGATCGCTCCTCCAAGGTCACCGATGTCGCCAATGCGTCAGCGCTCAAAGTCACTCAAGGTGAGGTGAAATTTAACAACGTCTCTTTTGCTTATGCTGGCAAGCAGGAGGTGCTAAGCAATATTAACTTTGTTCTTAAGCCGGGGCAGAAAGTAGCAATTGTCGGTCCCTCTGGTGCAGGCAAATCAACACTTGCTAAGCTGCTGTTTCGTTTTTACGATATTTCTAGCGGTGAAATACTTATTGACCAGCAAGACATTAAACAATTCACCCAAGACTCAGTGCGCGGGGTTATGGGGGTGGTGCCGCAAGATCCGGTGATGTTTAATGAAAGTATTTATTACAATATTGCTTACGGTCGTGCGGGTGCAACCGAAGCCGAAGTTAAACAGGCAGCGAAGCTCAGTTTTATTGACAGCTTTATTGACTCCTTGCCGCAAGGTTATGACACACTGGTTGGCGAGAGAGGCTTAAAACTCTCAGGTGGTGAAAAGCAACGCCTAGCGATTGCACGGGTGCTGTTAAAAAATCCGACGATATTGATTTTTGATGAGGCCACTTCGGCGCTTGATTCGTATTCAGAGAAAATGGTACAAAAGGCGTTAGCGAGTTTGGCGCATAAGCACACAACGCTGGTGATTGCTCATCGCCTTTCCACCATTGTCGATGCCGATCAAATTATTGTGCTTGGCAATGGCACTATTGTCGAGCAAGGCAAGCACCAACAGCTGCTTGATCTCAATGGACAATATGCGAGACTTTGGCAAATACAAGTCAATAAGCAAACTCAGGGGTAGCAATATGAAAAGTAAAGTTTTAGAGTGGTTTGGAGTTGTAACAGCAATAATGTATTCCATGATGGTGGCATTGAATATTGGAGTCGAATTTGCTGGCTTCCTTTTATTGTTAGTGTCTGCCTTTTCAATTGGATACTGGGCTTACCTAGGAAGGCATAAAGGGATACTTTTTCTTCAGTTCTTCTACGCAACAGCAGGAATTATTGGAATGGTACGATGGTATTAAATTAACTCTAACTTAAACTTAAGTCCAAATTTCGTTTGATGTGTAAGGGAGGGTGTATAAAGTTAAACTAATGCTGCCGCTTGACACATTACACGTAATTTTTCCTCTGCCAATTTTGAAGAAAGAAGCCCTAAGCCACAATCTGGTGCTACCACCAAACGATTTCTGTCAATGTGCTCTTCAGCGGCCTTAAGTCTATCAACAACCTCATCGACAGTCTCTAGATGACTGGATGCAATAGCAATAGAGCCAAATATAACGGTTTTATGTTGGAATTTCTCCAGTAAGCCTAGGTCATTGCAGCAATGCTTGTCTTCAATTGATATTTGATCAAAGGCTGCCTCATCAATCGCCTTGCTAAGGTGATGGTAACTCAGTGGGTCAGCCTTCTTGTAATCAAAATCGTCCAAGTGCTCGGGGTAGCCGCAACACATATGAACTATCCTGCTTACCGATTTAGGAACGCCGTGAAAGCACCTTTCTAAGCCCTCCATGCCAAAATCTAAAGCATCTTTTACTGAGCGCGCAAAAAGAGGCTCGTCAACTTGGATATGCCTACAGCCCGCTTCTACAAGTGCAAGTATTTCTTTATTTATTGAATCGGCGAGGACGGCATTCAGTTTCGGGCGATCATCATAGTAGCAGTCAGCCGTTGTATCCATAATTGTCAAAGGCCCTGGCAAAGTAAACTTGATATTTCTCGGAGTTAAGGCCTGACTTGCTAAGTAGTCATGAACGCTATAATTTACTCCAGAATGTTTAATTTTACTTCGAATTGCCGGCAAATCGGTTTCATAAGCGCCGTCTCTTAAAATACGTCGCTCAAGCCTCATAAAATCAAAACCCTCTAAATGACGACAATGGTAATGGATATAATTTTCTCGTCGCACTTCGCCATCTGTTGGAATTGAAACGCCTGCGCGAAGCTGGATGTCTAAAATTTCTTTAGTAGCTTTCAAAAATAGAGGCTCATGGGTGTCTCTGTTTTTTTGTATATCCAGATTATATTGGAGCGTTGTTTCAATTGTATCCATGGCTCCTTTTTCACGGGCCAAATCAAACCAATCTCGAACAGGCACAAAACTTGGCTTGGGAAAAGAACCTATAGTTGTCGTTTCAAGGGGATTTAACATTAACAATCTTTCCTTATAGAAAGCAAAATAATAGAAGTGCGATAATCAAAAGAGCCATGAGAATCAGTAAAATTTGGTTTATTATAAGTCAGCATGAACTTAAGTTCAAACCCTCTCAGATGAGCGGGGAATTTACTAATGTTTGGCTAATATATAGGCATTCTATTTAGTCAGTCTTCATTTTGTTGTAGGTTTTATGTATTAGGCCTTCTTTTCTTTGAAGCTCGATCCAGGCATCTTCATCAAACTCTCTTGTTGGAGCCTGGTCAATCTTGAAATGATTAAAATCATCAACACC